>JBGCDY010000636.1:0-9935 GCA_045105835.1 Chitinophagales bacterium | reverse complement strand
CCCCAACCCCCTTCAAAGGGGGAATAAAGAATGTAAATTTATTTCTTCCGCATTCCTAAGATACTCACAATAGGTTCAATTTCCATCAATAGCGAGGGGTTTAAACCCATCGTTATTGATGGAAATTAAGTACTCTTTTTTTGGTTGTTCCCTTAGCGTAGATTTTTGTGAATACAATGAGCCATGACTGATATAGAATCAGTCATGGCTCATCTTGTTTTGGGCAAGTAATTTTTTTTGAAAAGAAAATTTCATAACTTCAATCCATAGCTGTCAAGTTTAGTAATTAACATAAGTATTAAGCTTTGAACAAGAACAAATAATTGAAAGGAAGCTTACTTATAGTTTTTATGTATAGTGTGCTTCTTTTTCATTAACCTTTCCTGTTCAAGGCTGTATGAGAAATAGTAAAACCTTAGCTTGACGGCTATGAACTTCAATCATAAAACTGCCCAAACACAAACCGTTTACTAATTTGAAAATGCCTTATACATCCAATCAATTATTTTCAAAGTTTCAATAAGCCATGAACAAAACGAACTTTATCAAAACAATTCTCGCTCTTCTTTTATTCAGCCTTCAATTGCAGGGGCAAACCTTAGTCCATCAAGCTGAAATCCAAGCTTATTTGGACAGTTTGAGTAGGGAAGATTTTTCGGGAACAGTATTGATTGCCAAGGACGACAGCATTATCGAACAAAGAGCCTATGGTTTGGCGAACATCGAATATGATATTCCCAACGAGGTAGATACGAAGTTCAACATTGCTTCAATTACCAAAACCTTTACTGCCGTAGCGGCTTTGCAGTTGTATGAACAAGGAAAAATAGACTTGCACCTTCCGATTGGCAATTACCTACCTGACTACCCCAATCAGTTGGTGAAGGATTCGGTGACGATGCACCAATTATTGTCGCATACTTCGGGTAGCAATAATTTTTATGTAGGCAATTTTTTGGACACCGACAAGCTGCAATACCAAAGCGTTGCAGACTTTGTTCCTCTTTTTGCAGAAGACACATTGCTCTGCAAACCAGGCGCTCAATACAATTACAGTGCTTCAGGTTTTGTCATTGCAGGCTTGATTATTGAAGCAGTAAGTGGTCAAAACTATTACGATTACCTCAAAGAACATATTTTTTTTCCTGCAAAAATGGGCAATACCACCGAACTACCGATAGATTCGATTGTAATAAACAAAGCAAGCGGTTACACTTCTTTCTTTGGAGAAAGTGAGGTTTTGAAGCGAAACGAATCCTATTTGTCAAAGGCATCCCCTGGTGGATTTCACTATTCTACGGTTGAAGATTTGTTCCATTTTTCAAAAGCACTGCGAAACTACCAGCTGCTCCAAAAAGAAACCGTCGAATTGATGTGTACACCCAAAGTGAAGGGCTACAATACCCACATGGGCTATGGAATTGCAATTGATTTGAGGCGCAACCAAAAAATACAAGGGCATAGCGGAGGTTGGTACGGTGTGAGAGGAGAATTACTGGATTTTATGACTGACCATTACACCGTCGTACTATTGTCGAACATAGATGATGGTGGCGAAACAGGTGCTTCTAAAGTCGCTGATTTTTTTACGACGCTCATTGCAGGTGAGGAAGTTGAGAAATGAAGTTTCAATGGGAAAGCAGGTTCAAAATATTAAAGCATTTGGATTCCCTCCACACAACCCTTTTAATCCCGCCATACGTTCATCCAATTAGAATCAAAAACGAGCCACCCTCTTTTTAATCTAAAAAATCACAAGCGATGAAAACATTCTCATCAATAATTTTAGGCATTTTAGCAATCATATTCACCTTCATACTCCTTGGTTTCGTGACCTTTATGAGCCAACCTTACCCTCCAGTAGAAATTCTGAAAATTTCGGATAAAGAGTGGTCATTGGATTCAGAATTTCATGAATTGAATGCTGAATTTTGGGGAAAAGCAGATGGTAAATTGACCTTCAATAACCAAACAACGGACAAACAATTGGTCACTCTTCACACAAACGCCCTTCCAAGCGAGCAAAAAAAGAAAGGATATGTCACCACAAGCGTCAAAGCATCCATCAATGATTTGGCTGAAGAAGAGGCGATTGTAGGTATTCAGATTGGAGAAAGTGCTGCAAAGGGAAAGGATAAAATTCTTATGGGTGTCAATGGTGCGGGGGAAATAGTTGTGTTGGACGGAGATATGAAGCCTTTGGCAAGAGAGAAGGTGAAATTTGGTGAGAAATTGGAGGGGAATATGGACGAAGTAAAATTGTCCTTTCACTACTACCGAAACCCTAAAGGATGGATTGTGTTTTTTCAAGCCAAAAATGAAAACGGGAGAAGTGGTGCGACCATCAATCACATCCCATCTGAAAAACTGGACTCCAAAAACAAGCATGTTTCATTGGTCGCCTACAATCCTTCTCAAAAAGGTCAAATCTCATTTGAAGATTGGAAACTGCAAAATGATTGGACTCCAAATGATTGATTTAGTGACAATTCAAATAAAAGCCAAATACACTGTAAATCAAGATTTACTTTAAGGCCATCCCAAACACAACGACGAAAGCAACCATGGTAATCAACAAACCATACATGAAAATATTGTAGCAATAACGTAGGTAACGGTATTTCTTGGCAAGTACCTTACCTAAGAAATAGAGGTCCCGAATCAGCGAGCCATAAAGGTAATCTCGATCCTTCATCATTTCTTTCATACCCCACTCATAATCCCCTAAATCCACATTGAAGAAATTACCGAAAAACAACAGGTTTACCTTTTTTTGGTGAATGTCTTCTTTGGTGAAAGTGCCCATCGTTACTTTGGGAATAGTCGAAAGAGTAGCTGCAATAATGGCAAGCATACAGACGAGGAGAAGCATTATTGTAGGGATGAATAAGGCGGGATTCTCTCCAAATTGAGGGACAAGAAAGGAGAAGCTAATGGAAAGTATCATGGCATTGACACTCAACATTGTATTGGCTTTACTATCTGCAATGGCACTTAGACTAATGTGGTTTCTAAGCGAAATACGGAACATGGTTTCGATTCCTCTTTCAGGCATTTCATCCTTGTTCTTCTTTCTTTCCAATTCATAATCATCTCTTGCTATTTTTCGTTCTACCTCTGCTTGCTTAATAGCCCTTTTGTTCTTATCATCTTTTGCAATTTGTAGATTTTGTTTTAAAACACTTACGTTTTTAAATTTTCTTTTGTTCAAATTGAGTTGTCCAAAAGGTGTGTGGTAGTGGTGAGTACTCAAAAAAGCAATTTCAGCCTCCAAATTCCCTACCTCATCGCCTTTCAATGCGTTTCGGTTTGCCCATTCTAGCCGCAATAAGCTACTCTTTTCAAAGAAATTCTTGCTTCCAAGATGGTACAAATCCGCATCACACAATATTTCTTCATAAATATTTTTAGGACTTTGAGGCATTTTTGTAGATAAGATACATCCTTCAATAATGTTAATTTTCTCTGCGGGATATTCTTGCTCCTCCAAAAAAGCCCTTACATACTTTAGACTCGCTTCCTCATGCCCTTCAACAGTATCTACATATCCCGTATCGTGAAACCAAGCTGCCAATTGCACCATTTCCAGCTCTTTTCTCTTCAAACCATTCCCCAATCCTAACTCTCCTACTGCTTCTACTGTTTCAAATGTATGTGTGTAATCGTGGTAAACATACATCGAGTCCAATCGCTCCTTAAAGAACTGAAAAATGTGTTTTTTAGCCTTTTTGAGTAATTTAGATTTCTTTGCCTTTTCTTCGGGAATTTTAGCGTTTTCTTCGGGAAGAGCAGCATTTGAGTCTTGTTCTTTCATGCGATTTAGGAGTCTTGAACATTAATTAGGGTTTCTAAACAAACAAATATACACATTCAATCGGTTGTAGGAAAAAATACCTACATTTAAGTAGTTTTTTACCATTAATTGCAGACCAATGCCTCCTACATTTCTTGATAAAATTGAACCCACCTTTGTCGCCTTATCAGCAGATTTACCCAAACATACCGTCTTAAATGAACAGAGAATATTGGGCTTTATTCGTGTTCGATTGAAGACTTCTACATTGACAACCATTAGTTTGAGCCTGACAGGAGAGGGGATACAAATCCATTTTAGCCCTTCTATTGATATTGAAGTGATGGACACGATTCGGGTCAAGTGGGATAGGGTCTATTACGATTTTGGTCAAGCGAAAATAACTGCAATAGATTTGACCAATAATTTTTGGGGTAAAATAGTCGAAAAGTCCCTTAGGAATCAACTGACTTCAATGAGTCTAAAGTTATTTGAAAACACTCCTTTGAAAAAACGAGCTTATCATCCCATCAAAGATTCTTCAATCAAAAAGACGCTTCAACAATTGCAGCAAAATGCCGAGAAATTGGGAAAGTCTTTTGTTAATAAAACCTCATCTCCTTCTTTAGAGTTGAAAAACTTCAAAAATGTAGAGGTCGGCTTGAGTCTACTCTCCAAAGAAACCCTGCAAGTCGCTACTACACAAGGCGCAATTGTCGTGCCCTCATCAGGTCAGGTGGCTGCATCTATTCGGTTTGCAGGCAATGCAGCAGATTTGATGATAGAGGAAAAGCGAAAAATCAAACACATTCAGTTTTACAGTGAAAACGATGTCTTACTATATAGTGTTGACAAAAATGCGGAACTGCAAAGTGCCTTAGCAATTATGCAAGTTGTCGAAATAGCCCCCAAAGGGAAGGTTTCCTTACAGCAATGGCTTCCGCTTGGAATCATCAAAAAAGCGAGTAATGTCGAAAGTGCTTTGAAGCTATTGCGGGTGATGCTCTTGTTGGACAATATCCCTCCAGAAGCACTCCGCAAATTAGCGAATCACCCCAAACCAACGGAGTCAGAAATCGTCAAAGGAATCACCAAAATTACGATTGACGATGCCTTGACAGCTGCTTTTATCGAAACAGCAAAAACAAACTGTGAGCCAATTGAAGGAATAAATGTCTGTTTTTTGCTGAATTTGGAATAAATTAGCATTATTTTAACGATTGCTTAACGTAATCGCATTTTTTTTAAAAAAACAACAAAAAAGTATGGTTTTACAAGCAAATTATTATTACATTTGCAATGGAAACAAAATAGTACAGGTTGTTAACACATCCAAAACACTATTTTGTAGATAGTTCTTTGCTTATTTACTCAGGATACTTTATTTGTGAAAAAATTAGATTTATGCACGAATTGGTAATTGATACACAAATTAATAAAGCTCAGAAATACGAACAATTGGTTCCTCAAATCCGAGCTGTTATTGAAATAGAAAATGACTGGATAGCCAACCTGGCAAATATTGCAGCCATGCTAAAACAATGTTTCAATTTCTTTTGGGTTGGATTTTATCGACGAGTAGGAGACGAATTGGTGCTTGCACCTTTTCAAGGACCACTGGCTTGTACCCGAATTGCGATGAGTCGAGGAGTTTGTGGTCATGCCGCAAGTGAACAAAAAACGGTCATTGTACCCAATGTTCACGAATTTCCAGGACATATTGCTTGTAGCAGTTTATCCAACTCCGAAATCGTTGTCCCCTTGGTTCAAAACCAAACAACAGTCTTGATTTTGGATGTAGACAGTACCGATTTTAGTGATTTCGATGACACAGATGCGCTATACTTGGAACAAGTTATGGCATTAATAAGTGACAAGCATCCAAATGTGTTCAATCAAAAATAGAAGTGTTTGACAATCAAAAAATAGATTTCAAACATTTGTTAACAATAAGAAAGTTTGTAGTTTTCTTTTCATAATTGTTTGTTTTAGGCTAAGCTGCTCCATACGGAGCAGCTTTTTTCAATAAAAGAATTTCGATTAGGTATTTTCAAATTGCCTTAGTATCCGACAAGAAATAATAAGCACTCCAATAGAATTGGAGAATAAAAAATAATAAGAAAGTTTGTAGTTTTCTTTTCATAATTGTTTGTTTTAGGCTAACGCTGCCCCTGCTTGGGGCAGCTTTTTTTTTGCATATCCCCTCCCTTTTACCCTTTATTTTTTATTGATTACCTATATTTGCCAAATGGAAGGAAAGCAATTGATAGAAGACTTTATTAGGTCAAATTCCAAGCTATTACATTGGTGGAAATATTCGCATATTTGGATTTGTTTATCCGCTATGTTGGCTATTGTATTTGTCGTTTTTTACCCTTCTTTGAGCGGTCAATTTATCAAAACATGGGACGATTATGGATATGCAGTGACCAATCCATATATCGACCAATTGTCTTGGGGAGGCATCAAAGGTATGTTTACGAACTCTTTGTTTGGTGGATACAATCCACTGACGACTCTAAGCTTTGCAGTTGAAAAACATTTTTTTGGGAGCAATCCATTTGTTCACCACCTCAACAATGTCCTACTGCACTTGCTCAATACGGTGCTTGTCTTTTGTTTGGCGATTCGATTGAGAATCAAATTGGAAGGAGCTATTTTGATGAGCGCATTGTTTGCCATTCACCCTATGCACGTTGAATCTGTTGCGTGGATTACTGAGCGAAAAGATGTACTTTTTGGAGCTTTTTATTTGGGTTCGCTCATCAGTTATACCTACTATATCAAGCAAAAAACACCTGGTTATCTATTACTTGCCCTATTTTTGATGGTGTTATCTTCCTTCTCCAAAATTCAAGCAGTAGCCATTCCCTTGTCTATGGTGATGATGGACTATTACTTTCGCCGCAAATTACATTGGCGTTTGATGGTCGAAAAAATTCCTTTTTTCTTTATATCACTTGTCTTTGGACTCATCGGTATTTCTTTTCTCAAAACAGCAGGAGCCTTCAATGTCACCAGTAATATCCAATGGTACGAACGCCCTCTAATGGGAGCTTATGCTCTGGGAACTTACCTTTACAAAGCTCTGATTCCATACCCTCTATCGGCTTATTATCCCTACCCCCAAAAAGTAGGTGATTGGTTTCCGATGATTTATTATATCGTTCCAGTATTGGTCACGATCTTTGGTTTATTGGCTGTGTTCACTTATAAAAGGACTCGAATTGTGGTATTTGGAGTAGGTTTTTTCTTCTTCAATATCGTGTTTCTATTGCAGGTCGTTGAAGCAGGGGCAGGTTTTATTTCAGATCGGTTTTCATACATTGCTTACCTCGGTTTGTTTTTTATCATTGCACAGGGATTCAACTATTTACTCTACAAAAAACCACAGTGGAAATCAGCTGCAATGGTTTTGATGGTTATTTATTTAACTTGTTTGGGAGTTACTTCATTCAACAGAAACAAAGTATGGAAGAACGATGGAACACTTTGGGCTGATGCCCTCCAAACATATCCCAATATTTCGTTTGCCTACACCAGTCTAGCACAATACTATACTGAAAATCAACAGTATGAAAAAGCCATCAATAGCTATGAAGGATACATCACCATACGACCTTACAACAAAAAAGGATTCTATGAAAGAGGGCGAGTGTACCTCTATCTAAAGGAATATGAAAAGGCTATACGAGACTTCAATGATGTATTGAAAATAAGCCAGAAAGATACCAAAGCACTAAAAAATAAAGGAATAGCACAAGTAGGATTGAAACAATATGAAGGTGCGATAAAGACTTACAACCGCCTTCTAAAATATAAAAATAAGAGTGCAGACGCTTATCTTCAAAGGGCAATGGCTCATGAAAAATTACAAAATTTTGATGCTGCAATAGCAGACTACTCCAAAGCAATAGAATTGGAACCTGAGGATGTAAATAGTCTTTTGAATAGGGGAGGGGTTTATTTCAGACAAAAGCAATTTGAATTGGCTTTATCAGACATGAACAAGGTTTTGGCAGTCAAACCTAAAACGCCCAAAGCACTATTGAATCGAGCCATCATTTATGCAAGTGCAGGAGAACAACGGGCTGCAATTAAAGATTTTGATGCTTATCTTCAACTGAATACAGCTGATGCAAAAGTCTATAATTGGCGAGGGATATCCAAAACCGAAATAGGTGATTATCAAGCTGCCATTAAAGATTTTTCCAAAGCCATCCAATCTAAACCCAGCGCTGAATACTACCAAAATCGAGCAAATGCGTATTTAAAAATTGGAGAAAATGCAAAAGCTGCAAAGGATTTGAAGAAGGTGAAATAAGTAGGAAGGCAGAAAGGGGATGTGAGGAGTGAGACTTCAAATCCTTAGAGTCAAAATATTAACAACCTTCTTGATTGAAGCTAATTTTGCCTTGCTACTTAACTTCAATTACTTGATGGCGAAAGTTATTTTGCTTTTCTTTTAAGTAGTTGAAAGTCAGTGAAAAAACAGTTGAGCGTACTACTTCAAAAATTATCCTTAGTAGTTTTTCAAGATGATGTTGTCGGGTATTCTTTTGCAAGAACTATGTGTCACACTGTAAGTGTTTTCTGAATGAATAGGAAGATTTCTGTTAAATATCCACCCGACAAGCTGAAGTTGACAAACTACTGAGTTTTGTGTCTTTAATCTTTTGTCTTAGTACCTAAGATTTCGCTATCCAAGTTTTCCTGCAATAAACCCCGTGGTCCAAGCTGCTTGAAAATTGTAGCCTCCCGTAATTCCGTCAACATCCATGACCTCTCCTGCAAAATACAGGTTTTTGCATACCCGACTCTCCATCGTCCCAAAGTTGATGCTCTTCAAACTCACTCCACCACAGGTCACAAACTCCTCTTTGAAAGTCGTTTTGCCGCTGACAGAATAAATATCGTGGGTCAAAACCGTAACCAGTTTGTGAATTTGTTTTTTACCCAAATCCAGCCACCTTTTGTCGGGCTGCAAATCGCTTTTTTGTAATAAAAAAAGCCACAAACGTTCGGGTAGACCATACAAACGAACATTCGAGATTTTCTTTTTGGGATGCGCTGCAATGGTTTTTTCAATACCAGCTGCCACTTCTTCTTGATTCGGAATGCCCGCCCAATTCACTTGCACCTTGAACCGATAGCCACAGTCACTCAACAAGCGTGCGCCAAAAGCGGAGAGTTTCAGTATTGCAGGGCCACTCATGCCCCAATGTGTCACCAACAATGGACCCTGTGATTGAAGCTTAGAGCCTTGAATCCGAACCAAAGCATTGTCTGCTACCACGCCCATCAATTTGGTGATTTTTTCGGAGGGCATATTGAAGGTAAAGAGGGAAGGAACAGGCGTTTCGATGGTATGCCCCAATTTTTCGAGCCAATCCAAACCCGATTTTTTGGGAGAACCGCCGCTTGCGACAATGACCTTGTCGAAGGTCTGTTTTTCGATGTGTGATTTAGAAAAGTGTAAAGTCAATTGCTTGTTTTGGGCTTCAATTGCTTCAATGCGAGTACCTGTTTGAATCTTGATTCCCAGCTTTTGACTCTCCTTCAATAGGCAGTCAATGATGCTCTGTGAACTATCCGAAACGGGAAACATTCGATTGTCGGTTTGGGCATACAAAGGCACGCCTCGTGACTCAAACCATTGTCTTGTATCTTTGGTGCTGAACACCCGAAAAGCTTTCTTCAGGGCTTTGCCACCTCGTGGATAGGCTTCCGAAAGTTGTTTGATGGAAGTACAGGCATTGGTGACATTGCACCTGCCACCTCCCGAAATTCTAACCTTTGCCAGCAATTTCTGCGTTCTTTCAAACAGAATGACTTCTGCTTCCTTGTGGTTTTCCTTTGCAGCGATGGCTGAAAAGAACCCTGCTGCACCGCCTCCAATTATTGCAATTTTCATTTGTATAATATCTTGGATTGATGTTTTCTTGCAAGGTAGGAATTTTCTATTAATGCTTTTTTTTGCAGTAAATACTATACGCCCCTTTGTGACAAATACCGCTCAACGGTATCCACAATCAATTTGGTTTGGCTATCAATCTCTATGTTTACCAAGTCTCCCACTTTTTTGTTATTGAAGGTCGTTTGGCGAATTGTTTCGGGAATGAAATGCACTCGGAAAGTGCCC
>JBGCDY010000635.1:0-4740 GCA_045105835.1 Chitinophagales bacterium | reverse complement strand
TACCTCCTTTATACCTTTTTTGGAATCATTGCTGCAATGTGTTTGTGGCTTTTGGGAATTTACTTCAATGATTTTGAAAACCTCAACGAAATTTACCGTGCAGGGCAGGTACTTCCTACACCTGTCAATCACATTCGGTTCAGTTTGATGGCGGTCTATGCCTTTGCTTTGGGGCTGTACTTTATGGAGAAATCGTTTTTTGTGCGCTTCCGACAAGAAAAAACCATTGTGTTGATTCTTACCCTATTTTTGTTCGTTTTCATTCACATACTGGCGGTTAGAAGTGGCTTGTTGGCACTTTATTTGGTTTTGGGATACCAATTTGTGCACTACATCATTCGCAGCAAAAAGTACATGATGGGAATGGGCATTGCTGCCTTATCTATTCTTTGTATCCTTGCGGCTTTTTACCTCATTCCTACCCTTCAAAACAAAATCGGCTATACCCAATACAGCTTGAACCGCATCAAGGAACATTCCAAACTCGAAAGCTTGTCTGATTCTAAGCGAATTGCGACCATTGAAGCCGCTATTGTAGAAGGTCAAAAAAGTTGGTTGATAGGTGTTGGGATTGGAGAGGTTCAAGATGTGACCACCGTTTACCTCCAAAAACACTACCCTTCTATTTCCAAGCTTGGTATTTTGCCGCACAATCAATACCTGTTTGTTTGGTTGGGGGTTGGAACAATTGGCTTGATGTTGTTTCTAATTTTTTCACTCTATCCAATGCTTTACCAAAAAGCCTATCAAGACAGTCAATTCATGTCCTTAAACGTGATTATTCTGTCTTCTTATTTGGTCGAACACACCATTGAAGTACAACTCGGAAGTGCTTTTTACACCCTATTTGTATTTATTGGAATCAACATGGCTTCAAAAAAGGAGGCGCAACAATTGTAAAATGTTTATTGTTCAACAAATAAGATTCTCACCAAAGTAAAAAATAGCATGAATACTACTGAAATGCTCTTAAAAGAGAAAAATATTGGAGAACGAAATCCTTTAGCATCACTTCAAAAAGAGACCATAAAATTGGAGGTTGAAAAGGAGGAGTTGCGTCTTATTCTAAAATCTTTGGTAGAACAAGGGCAAGCTGATTTATTTGAAAAATTGAATCAAAAATTAAAGAAAAATAAAATATATTTAAATATAAATGAGCCTGCAATGAGTTATAAGGATTTTGTTTCTTTAGAAATGGTGTTGGAGAATTTTCAGTTGAAAGCAAAAAATGCAGACCTTTTTGAGGATGTCATACCGATTGAGGAATCCGAACTTTCTCTTTTTCGAACGATTATGGAGCGACATAAAAAAACACCCATGATAAGTGAGAAAGCAAAGTCTGAAGCGATTATATATCCAGTTCTAATTGAAGTTTTGGCAAGAAGCAGGCAAGAGTTTGTTATTTTTTCGGGAAAAACCTTCAGGGTCGACAGTAGTAAAGGTTTGACAGGAATATGCGACTTTCTTCTAAGTGCAGCAGGGTCGGCAAAACAGGTTATTTATGCGCCCGTTTTTGCTGCTGTTGAAGCGAAAAAAGAAGGCGTTGAAGACCACTTAGGGCAGTGTGCAGCAGAAATGGTAGCAGCACGCATTTTTAACAAAGAGAAAAAAAGAAACATTGACACCATTTATGGTTTGGTGACTTCGGGAACCAACTGGATTTTTATGAAATTGGAGGGAGATACTATTTATGTAGATAGTGTCCAATATTATGAAATCCAGTTGAATAAAATCATCGCAATTCTACAACACATTGTAGAGAGTTGTATTGCAGAATAAAATAATCTAATTTTTGTTTTGAGCCCCAAAACCTATTTCACCTTCTCCTTCACCTTATACGCCATTTTCTTCAAAAAACTCTCTTTACCTGACGACATCCACATGATAGCATTGTGTGCTACAACAGATTTGAAGGTGTAAAACTCTCTGAAAAACATACCATTGCGTTCGTCTTTGCCTACTTTTTGGTAAAGTGCAATGTTGCGTAAACCTGTTGGAATTTGTTTGTAATCCGTTCGGTTGGACTCAATAAAGGACATGACCAACTGCGTGCTACGCATCCACGTATCGTGCAAGAGGACATAACCATGTTTGTCCAACAACAAATCGGCATAGTAGAAATCCACCAAAATACCATCAAATTTGTGGTCGCCATCAATGAAAATGAACTCAAATTTTCGCTTCTCTTGTACCAACTGTGGCAATACATTGTGGGAGAAATCACGTCTGAAATCTAGAAATTCTGTATAACCCAGTTTTTCGATGTTCTTCAAACCCAAGTTTTGGTAATGGTCTTGAAACGGGTCAATCGCAATGTGTTGGGATTGAGTCGCTGCAATAATGTGCGAAGCCGAACGGGCATAAGCAAACCCTGCCTCCAAAGTTTTGGTGAGGTAATGCTCCTTCAGAAAATTGTATATAAACGCCGCTTCGTTTTCTTTGATAGGCGTAGCCTTGTCTTCGGTCGGAATAGTAAGTGTCTGATTAATAGTTGCTAAATCCATCGTAATATATTTTGGCTGCAAGTTACGGATTTTCGCACTTTGATAAAATGTAAATTTCCTTCTCTGCAATTTATCTATTTCAAAAGGAATGACTAAATTTCCTCTTCATTTGCCAAAAAACAAACAATATGCCTCTCAAAATTCGACTACTTCTCTGGTGGGTTAACTTCACCGAAAAAACTCCGATATACAAGATGCCTCCTACTACAGCCCGACGAGTGAGCAATGAAATATTTGAATCGGCTAAAAAAATCGTTGATTATCCGCCCATAGAATTGTTTGCAGTCAAAAACCAAACCTTCAAAGCGAGAGATGGTTTTGATGTGCCTATTCGTATTTACCAACCCACAAACATGGCAAATTTGCCCATCATCGTTTTTTATCATGGAGGAGGTTTTGTGCTTCGAGATTTGGACAGTCATGACAATGTTTGTAGGAGATTGGCTCTTGACAATCAGGCAGTCGTGCTTAGTGTAGATTATCGTTTGGCTCCTGAATACAAGTTTCCAATTCCTCACCAAGATTGCTATGATGCAACGGTTTGGGCGAGCGAAAATGCGGCTTCTATTAATGGAGATGCCAGTAAGTTGGTGGTGATGGGAGACAGTGCTGGAGGAAATTTGGCAACAGTTGTGGCACAAATCGCAAGGGATGAAAATGGTCCCGCTATTTGCTACCAAGTTTTGATTTACCCCACTACGGATGCCCGAATGAACCATCCTTCTATCCACAAATTTGCAGAAGGATATCTGTTGACCAAACCCATGATGCAATGGTTTTTGGAGCAATATAGAAGCAGCAAGGAGGATATTTACAATCCTCTCATGTCGCCCATATTGTGTGAAGATTTGTCGAATTTGCCTCCCGCTCTCATCATTACCGCCGAATTTGACCCATTGAAGGACGAAGGGATTGCCTATGCCCATCGCCTAAAACAAGCGGGAGTTGAGGTGCAACATACCGACTACAAGGGCTTGATTCATGCATTTTTCAATATGCCCAAACTGCATAAATCTTGCTTGAGGGCTTTTGAAGAAATCAAAGAAACATTGCAGCCTGTATTTGCAGCCTAAAACAATGTTTTGGAACGATGTGAACTTTCATAGAAGTAGGTCGTTTACTGCAATCCATAAGGCTTCTTTTTTCGTAGTTAACTTGAAAGATTTTTGGGTTTTATTTTAATATAAACACATTGCTTTGGAGATTAAAAAGGTTTTTCTTGCATTGGTTGATATCAGTGGTTATACTCAATTTATCAAACTACATAAGGTTAGTCTGTTGCATGCTGAAGAAATTATTTCAGACTTGCTGAATGAGGTATTGATTCATGCAAAATTGCCTTTGGTTGCCCATGATTTGGAGGGAGATGCCATCTTTTTCTATGCAGAATCGGATGGTTCTTCTGAAATGGCAAGGGCAGTTTATGAACAGATTCAATTGTTTCACGAAGTTTTCCAAGCTAGAGAACAGCAGTTAATTAGTAATTGCAGCATCTGTATCTGTCAAGCTTGCCAAGAAATTGGAGAATTGAAGCTCAAAAGTATTTTGCATCATGGTGAAGCGGCATTTAGTCAGGTTCAGCAGTTCAAAAAGCTTGCAGGAGAAGATGTGATTTTAGCTCACCGATTGCTCAAAAATTCTGTTCCTTCCAAAGAATATGTGATGATGAGTAGTGCTTTTCATGAACTTTGCGGAGATGTAGCGGCAGCCGTTTCTGAGGATAGGTGTGAAGAATGTGAGGGTTTGGGGAAAGTGGATGTGCGGGTTTTTTATCCTGAAATGCCTGAGGTACTTTCCTTGCTACCAAAAGCTTCTCTTGCAAAGCGATTGTTTACTTGGATTAATATGAATGTTTTGGTTTTGAAGCGATTGTGGCGAAAAAAAGAAAGGAGTCTTCAAAATCTGGAATCAACATTAAACTCATAAAAATGATTCTTTTATTCGAGAAGAAAACTTCAAAAGTATAAATCGGGAAATTATTTTATTGTCACTCCTTATCTTTACCCCATGAAAGCATCCAACTTTTACCTCGACAAACACTTAGCACAAACGACTCCCTACAACATGGGTATTGAAGTCTCCCATGCCGATGGAATCTACATTTACGATGTATCAGAGAAACGCTATACCGATTTAATTTCGGGCTTGGGCGTTTCGGCTTTGGGGCACAACAATCCTTCGGTCAATGAAGCTTTGAAGGCGCAGATTGACAAATATTTGCACGTAATGGTTTATG
>JBGCDY010000634.1:0-2894 GCA_045105835.1 Chitinophagales bacterium | reverse complement strand
TAGTGCTGATTATAGGTCTCCGCATTAAACAGGCATATATTATAACCCACCCCAACCCCTCCCAAGAGGGGATTTCCTCACCATATGTGAGATTCCCCTCCTCGGATAGCTTGTGCCGAAACCTCGGCAGGTTGGGGTGGGGTTGAGTAATATAAGCAATCAATGTGCGAGCCTATAGTAACCTAAATTGTATGAGTTTTCAAAAATTACTTTTGTCCTGTACTTAGAAAAAAAGCTCCAAGCGAATAATTACTCGCTTGGGGCTTTTAGGTTCTTTATTTAAAAGACACTGACTATTTTTTTACGAAGAGCTTCTCGTAATAAACAGTACCATTGTCCATCGTAAATTGAAGTATGTACACTCCTGCTGGTAGTTTACTTGCATTGAGAGGTATTTGATACAAGTTTTGAGGGGCGACTGTGCCTTCAAATACTTGTGCAATCATTCTACCTTCAACACTGTAAATGTTGGCAGTAATGTAAGCAGCTTCTGCTAATGTAAATTCAATGGTGGTTTGGTTGGTCAATGGATTTGGATATACATTCCAGTTTTCGACCAATGAATCTCCATTCCATGAAGTTTTGGCGGTAGTACAATCACCTCTGCCTCGTCCTCGTCCACCATTTCCACTGCGACCGACATACAATTCCTGTACCGTTGTAGTACCGTCACAATCCGTCACTGTGACATCATAAATCCCTGATGCCAAACCATCTAACAAGAAGTCAGACATAGCATCAGTACTTGGTGCGGGGAATGTACCTGTACTTGAATAGCTGTTAGGTCCTGTTGCATCGTAGGTATAATCTGCGCAACTGTTGTCCCCTCCTTCTACTTCAACAGTGATTGATCCATTGAAGTCTCCTGGGCACACTTCTGGAACAATGACATACCCCGTTATTTGAGGCAATGGATTGGTAGGTAAACCATCACTGGTAAAGGTTACTTCTGAATCAGAACAGCCATTTGCGTCTGTGACGGTCAATGTCCATTCTGCTGCATCTACATACACGATTTGGTAAGTAACACATCCTGGTGTGGTGGAAGGGTATTCTGTTGCAGTTGCAAAACCTCCTAAGGAAACAAAAGTTTCTGAGTAAGGTGCTACCCCTCCACATATTTCTGCAAGGAATACGTTTTGACCTGTGCTGTTGTTTTCCGAAGATTGTCCTGTTCCTGCCAGTGTTTCAAATGACTCGGGGACAATGATCGTTGTGCTACACTCATAATCATAACATCCATCGTGGATACTCCCAATGGTGGTCATGTCGTGAATCGTGTCTACAAAAGGTGATGGGCTTGGTGCACAGTCTCTCAACTCTACATAAGCACAAATCTGATAGTTGCCAGGTGCGGGGGTAAATGTCCCATTGTCATTGCTCTCTACGAAAGTAGTTACTCCGAAGTTATCCACTTCAAATAGTAAATACAAGAGATCGTAACCATCTAATGTTTGCAAACTTCCAACGGTTGCATCTACAGATTGTCCGTCACATAGGTCGGTTCCGTTGTGTGTCAAGTCAGATACGAAAGCATTACAAATGTCTTGTACTTCTGTACTTGCTGTTCCAGAACAACCATTTACATCCGTAACGGTCACTGAGTAAATACCATCAAGGTTTGTTTGAATCACCTGAGTATTTGCTCCATTCGACCAAGTGTAGGTATTGGACTGCAATCCATACACTCCTGCATCCAAAACAGAATCAGATCCTGGGCAAGTTGTGAATGTTCCTACTATGACAGGATTTATTGGGGCACTAATGCTGATAGATACATTACTTGTTCCTGTACATCCATTTGCATTGGTGACGGTGACTCCATAAGTACCCGACATTGCCAATACGGTCTGAGTCGTTGCTCCATTTGTCCACACATAGCTGCTATAGGTATCGACACTCAAGATTGTGTTTTGTGATGAACAAACAGAAAATGCGCCTGTAATGTTTGGTGTTGGGACTGCGTAAACAGTTGTTTCAACACTGGCAATTCCACTGCATCCTGCATCATTGGTGACGGTGACTGCAAAGTTTCCTTCTGTGCTTACTTCAATGGTTTGAGTAGTTTCACCAGAAGACCACATATACGTGTCATTGCTGCTGTATGTTCCTGCATCCAATAGCGTGTTTCCTTCACTTGCACAGTAGCTTAATGTACCACTGATATTGAAGACCACACTGCTGTTTTCACTTACAGATACATTTGCAGTGCCTGTGCAGCCATCTGCACTTGTCACGGTCACGGTGTAGTCACCTGCCGTTGCTGCAATCGTTTGGGTCGTTTCTCCACTTGACCAGACATAAGAAGCATACACTCCTGCATCTAAGGTCGTGTTGCCGTTTTCACAATATTCCAAAGTTCCTGTAATCGTAGGCATTGGGTTGGTATTCTCAATCACTTCAACACTTGCAGTTCCTGTACAGCCGTCTGCGCTTGTCACTGTAACGATGTAATCGCCTGTTGTTGCGGTAATCATTTGAGTTGTTTCACCACTTGACCAAGTATAAGAAACATAAGTTCCTGCATCCAAAGTCGTGCTACTGTTTTCACAGTACTCTAAAACACCTGCAATGCTTGGCATTGGATTGGCATTTTCGATTACTTCAACACTTGCAGTTCCTGTACAACCATTTGCATCTGAAACGGTCACCATATAAACACCTGCTGTTGCAGTCACCGTTTGGCTGGTTTCGCCACCTGACCATGTATAGCTTGTGTATGTTCCTGCATCCAATAGCGTGTTTCCTTCACTTGCACAGTAGCTTAATGTGCCACTGATATTGAAGACCACACTGCTGTTTTCGCTTACAGATACATTTGCAGTGCCTGTGCATCCATCTGCACTTGTCACTGTCACTACATAATCACCTGCGGTTGCGGTAATCATTTGAGT
>JBGCDY010000633.1:0-2956 GCA_045105835.1 Chitinophagales bacterium | reverse complement strand
AAGGTGGCGTTGCAAACGCCGAAAATAGTCCACTCGCGTTACAAACGCGCGCGAGTCAAGGGCAAGGGGGGAGGCCTTGACTAGGAAGGGTTAGTGAAAAAGAAACAAATTAACCTGACTTGCGCTCGTTTGAAACGAGTGCTTAACAAATCTTGTCGTTTACAACGGCTTGTTAACAGTGAAATGGCGAAAGTATAATGTATGAATGGATTTTCTTGAACGTTGTAGTAAGGTGGCGTTGCAAAAGCCGAAAATAGTCCGCTCGCGTTACAAACGCGCGCGAGTTATAGTAAGGTGGCGTTGCAAAAGCCGAAAACAGTCCACTCGCGTTACAAACGCGCGCGAGTCAAGGGCAAGGCGAGAGTTCTTTTCTCTTCAAGGTTCACAGCAATTAACCATTTAGAGGGAAATTATCACCTCTTTCAAAATTTCTTTGGTCAATGGCTTGTGTTTAAAGTCTGAAATCACTTTATATTGAAGTGCTTTTTCTTTGTCGTTGGGATTGAGAGAAGTGGTTAGCATCACGATGATACAAGCATTCAATATTTTTTTATCCAGCCCATCTTCCATAATGGTTTCGATAAACTCCCAGCCATTCATTCTGGGCATATTGATGTCGAGAAAAATAATATCGGGAAGTTCAGAAGTGTCTTTCAAATGATGCAGGGCTTCGGTAGCATCGTCAAATACATCAATGCGTTCGCAACAGTTTACCCCTTGAATAACGATTTTGTGGTAAAAATTGGTGACCTTATCGTCATCTATCAACATTATTGAATTTACCTTCTTCATATCTCTTTATCGTAAAATAAAAAATTGAGCCATTGGGTTTATTGGATTCTACCCAAATATCTCCTTCGTGTAGTTCAACGACTTTTTTGCAGTGAGCCAGTCCAATACCAGTTCCGTTGTATTTTCTTTGTGTATGTAATCGTTTGAACATTTGAAAAATAGTATCAGAATGTTTTTTGTCTACTCCAATTCCATTATCTACTACTCCAAAAGTATAACAATCTTCGCTTTTCTCATAACTTATTTTGATTATAGGATTTCTATCTGCATGCCTAAACTTAATGGCATTAGATAACAGGTTTTGGATAAGGGAGCGCAACTCGCTGCGGTACGCCAAAATTTTCGGAATTTTTTCGTATTCAATTACGGTGTTTGTTTCCTTTATTTGCAAACCTAAGTCCAATTTGACTTCGTGCAAAAGGGCATCGACATCTACCCATTCTGGAGCTTGTTCGTGACCAATTTTAGCATATTTCATGATACTTTCTATCATGTTGCTCATTCTATCTGTCGAATCATTCAAAAACTGAATAGACTGTTTGGTTTGTTCGTCATCGTTTTTGACTGTCTGAACAACCAAGTTTGCCATGTTTCTGATGTTTCTGAGTGGCTCTTGCAGGTCGTGGGAAGTGACGTAAATTAGGTTTTCTAACTGTTCATTCTTGTTTTGAAGTTGTATGTTACTTTGCCTTATTTCCTCCAAAGCATCCGTATTTCGTTTTTCGTAGATTTTTAATTCCTCATACAAAGAATGAGACAAATTGGCGGCTGTGGCTAAGGCAATGATAAAATTGATGTACTCTCCTATATAGATTCTTGACCCTGCATTAATTGGGCCATTTTGCAGGACATAAGTATAGACTATAACGTGTATGATGGAGACCATTATCAAAAATGAAAATGGTATATAGGAATTTCGGAACAACAGAAATGAGGTTGCCATCAATATGATAAAAAACATCTGTGACTGAATGTCATATCCTGCATAAATCAAGGTATAGAAAATCAAACTATTTGCCAAAAGCATGATTAAGAGGCGATTGGCAAAAAAGTGTTTTCGATGATTCAAATAAAGGCAAATAATCGAAATGAACAGCGACAATACATAGGGAATGACTTCTATTGTTTTATTCTGGCATAAGAATAACGTAGTGTATAACACACATACCAAAATAATCAGCATAGAAATAGTATTGCAAAGTACTATTCTAAATTTCTCAATTTGATTGGGGTTTTCGGGCATTCCCAATTCCGAAATAGCCGTCCATTGTTTGACTATTGATGTATTTTGGAGGAAATTAGTGACCATAATAAATTATATTCGATAAGGGGTACTCTTTTTAGGTACTGAAACTTAATCAGCATGAAAGAGGCTTTATGTATTATGGTTGGTAAAGTTTTGGTCGAAGTTGGTATAATTTATTTACTTGACAATAATCACTCCAAAAACAGGCCATTGGCTAGTCTTGTATCAACATTTAAATATCAGCTTGTCTGTTCAAGTAAAGGCGCTTAAACTTGGTGTCATGCTATGCGTAGTCAGGAAAAATTCTGTTTTTCCATTTGATATTGCAACCAATGCTTGGGAATTGATTTTCATCTACCTTCTCCCCTGCTAAGATAGCATCTAAGGCAGTTCGCATATCTTCACCAGTCACGGGTTTGCCATTGCCTGGACGTGAGCTGTCCAATTGTCCACGATATACACAGTTTAAACCTGCATCGAAGATGGAAAAATCAGGTGTACAAACAGCTTTGTAGGCTTTGGCGATGTCTTGTGTTTCGTCGTATAAGTAAGGAAAAGGATAACCTTCTTTGGCTGCCAATTGGGTCATTAGTTCGGGGCGGTCTTGGGGGTAGCCTTCTACATCGTTGCTGCTAATGGCTACAAAACCAATCCCTTTTGGGATATACTCTTTTGCCAACTCCACCAATTGTGCATTGACATGCAATACGAAAGGGCAGTGATTACAGGTAAACATTACTACCGTTCCTTTTTCGCCTTTTACGGCTGCCAAATTTTTATACTCACCAGATACGGTGTCCAACAAATTGAAGTCGGGAGCTTTGAAACCCAAGTCTATAGATACAGTTTTTGTTGCTGCCATTGTGTTGTTTTATTGTGTTTTACTTATGAAGATGGGCAAAAATACTAAATTTTATA
>JBGCDY010000632.1:0-21136 GCA_045105835.1 Chitinophagales bacterium | reverse complement strand
ATTTGCATTTGAGCTTTGTAGTTGAACTTTCCTTAATTCCCGTTTCGATTTGTGGGGAATTCATTGATTCGGGTACCGTAATGGCTTTTGATTCCATTTTGGTCAAGGTCTGTATTGTTGTTGCGGACTTTTACGGCATTGAAGACAGTCATTTGCCATCTTTCATCTCTGACTTCACCACGAGCATTGGAGTGAATAAGTTCATAATCGTTGTCTGCAAGGTTGGGATTGTAGAACACAAACTGGACATTGCTTTGATTCTTGATTTGATAATATTGCCAAATTTGATAAGGACTGGCACCTGGTTCGTTCGCTCCATCTACCATATCATTTGGTGGTCCATATTGCAGGTGGACGCGCCCTCTATCGGTATCAAATCCATCAAACATCTGACTGCCATAACGTTGTTCTACTTTTTCTACTTCTTCTTTGTAGTAGGCGAATTGTTTGTCAGCATCCAAAGGGTAGGCTTCCGTCCAATAGTTGTGAATGAATCGTCGCTGTAGTTCTGGATTTTTACCCTGTGCCAGATTTTGGATATATCCTTTGTCGCTGGTTTTGACGATGGGCATCATCGCACGCAATTGGTAATCAGTTTCTTTGTCTGTAAGTGTGGAAACGAAAGATTCACTGATGTCTATTTGGTGAATATCTGAAAGGGTGTAATCTGCTATTTTTTTGTTGCGTTGGAAAAAGACTGCTTTTGCAGCCATCAATTTGTTCTTTTTGTCTCGTACCTCAACGATTAAATTGTAGTTGCCTGAGGGTAGTTCGTTGATGTCAAATTCTGAGAAGGCAATATTGACAGAGGCTTTTTTTTGTTTTTTGAAGGAGCGATAGTTTTGGACGACCTTGCTATTGTCACTACTTAATCGGATGGAGTACAAAATCAAAAAATCCTCCTCTTCAAAAGCTACATCTGTATTGTAGATTTCTGCATAAAAGCCCAAACGATTGATGTTTTCCGAAAAATAATTCAATACGTTGGGGTATAGATTGTAGCCGTTTTTGGTGTAAATGTTGCTTTCTTTTTCGTCACTTACTGCTTCATACCTATCCATCAACATAATGTCAGAAATGAGCACCTGATCTTTTTCAGATGCCACTGCAATTTCTTTGGAGTATTGAGCTTCTTGACCTTCCTCATTGATGTCTCTAAAAAGAATCTCCAAGGTATATGTACCATCTTTTAGCGCATTTCGTTTTAGGTCTGTGAGGTTGAAGTTGAGGGATTCCATGTTGTCAATGAGAGGGCTGTGCAACAGGTATTTGTCAAATTGAATAACTTCCTCCGCTTGTTTATAGAGTAGGGTTACTTCGACTGTTGCTTGGAATTTTCCATCTTCAACCGATACAAACTTTACATCTTTGCCTGGAATCAAGAGGTAGGTTTCGATGTAGCTGCTATGATCAGGAGTGCTAAAAATGGCATAATTGACAACAGGACTAAAGGCGAAGCCAAAGCTTGAAGTGAATAGAAGTAATAGGAATAATTGTATCTTTTTCATTGGAGGTTGTTTTTTAAGTAATGGTAAAAAAACGATTGAGGTTTGAAGTTTTATTCTAAAAAACCATTGTAAGGTAAAGTCGATATTTTTCAAGGAAGAAGCTTCAAATAACCTTTGACAATGGAAAATTAGACAATTGCAGAGATACGAACAAATATTTTATGGACGAATTATCGGCATCAAATTTCACGAATTTGGAAATGTTTATTTTGTTAATCTGTGATAATGTCTGTTATTTACCTCCTTTTTGAGCTTTTATTGAGGGTTTTCATCGGAAAACTATCTGTGTTTTCGTTTTGTTTGTATTTTTGTCGGCTATATTTGGATTTGATGCTGTTATTGAAGTCAATTAGGACCATGATCTATCTAAAATTATGAGTGTGAACCAACAAGAGGAGTATAAGACAGAAAAGATTGAAGCGGACTTGCCGAAAAAAAAGAAAAAATCGGCTGGGAGGGAATGGACAGAAGCCCTTTTTTTGGCGATTATTGCAGCGACGGTAATTCGTATGTTTTTCATTGAAGCCTATACGATTCCTACTTCTTCTATGGAAAAAACGCTTTTGGTAGGCGATTATTTGTTCGTTAGTAAATTGAATTACGGAACAAGGTTGCCAATTACTCCACTGGCTTTTCCTTTTGCTCACAATACAATGCCTTTTACAGACGGAGGCAATTCATATAGTGAAGCGGTTAAATTGCCTTATTTTCGTTTCCCAGGATTTCAGGATATAGCTCGAAATGATGTCATTGTTTTCAATTATCCAGTTGAAAAAGAACGCCCTGTGGATAGGCGTGAAAACTATATTAAGCGGTGTGTGGGTTTGCCTGGAGATACACTCGAAATTGTCAATCGACAATTGTATGTCAATCTAAAAGCTGCAGATAACCCCGAATTAATGCAATACAATTATTTGGTAAAAACCAATGGAACAGCGATTAACCGAACGACTCTTCACAAAATGGCAATCAATGAGGGGGGGAGCAATGTTGCAGAAAACAATTTATACATTTATCCACTTACAGAAGAAAGCCTTGGGAAAACAAGAGAATTGTCCAATGTCTTAAAGGTTGATACGAGTTTGATAGATAGAGGAATACAGGATATGGGGATTTTTCCACATGCTTCAAAAGATCACCCTTGGAACATTGACAATTATGGCCCCATCATTGTTCCTACAAAAGATAGCACTGTAGAATTGACAGGTATGAATATACCCCTCTACCAAAAAATCATTCGAGACTATGAAGGGAATGAACTTGTTGTGGAAGGTAATAAAATCATGATTAATGGTGAAGAACAGAATAGTTATACCTTCAAAATGAATTACTATTTTATGATGGGAGACAATCGACACAATTCTGCGGATTCTCGTTATTGGGGTTTCGTGCCCGAAGACCACATTGTAGGCAAAGCAGTTACGATATGGTTTTCATTGGGAGTTGGAGAAAGCTTTTTTGAGCGAATTCGGTGGGATAGGATTTTTAAATCTGTGCATTGATCATTTTATTGTCATTCTGATTTTTATTACTTACTTTGCAAGACTGTGATATTTTTTTTAAAACCCAAAAAGTAGATTTTAAATAACCATGGATAAGCTAAAACAAAGCATACGGGCATTTATTCAGATTATTCCTCCTCAACTTAAAAATAAATACGCACTGACCTTATTTATCTTCCTTTTGTGGTTGATGGTGTTTGACACCAATACCTTGCCTTCTCAGGTTCGCTTAAATATGCAAATCGAAGAAATGCACGATA
The DNA here is from genome assembly GCA_045105835.1 of Chitinophagales bacterium. Lineage (GTDB taxonomy): Bacteria > Bacteroidota > Bacteroidia > Chitinophagales > UBA2359 > JAUHXA01. Next base: position 17,866 of record JBGCDY010000632.1, on the reverse strand, counting down.
AAAAGGCTTACTACAAAAACGAAATTGAAGTGGTGAATCAGTCATTGGAGGATTTGCTTACAGATGAAAATACACAAGAAAAATTTGCTCGTGAGAATTACCTCATGAAGAAAAAGAATGAGGATGTATTTGTCATTGAATACAAATAAGAAAGAAAAATAAGCTTCATCGAGACTTTTAGTAGAAGAGGTAAGTTTTTAAAGAAAACACTGGTTTGCTTATATCTTTGAAGGGAAAATCAAAAGTCTTTTATTACTAAAATATTCGATGAGCCAAAGTAATATTAAAATCACATCTCAATGTCTTAGGTTCTGTCGTGTAAGTTGGTGATTGAATAGATATTATCGAACCTTTGGTGTTTTATAGAAACCCTAAACTCTATGAGTCAAAAGCAATTTTTCCTCAGTCTTTTATCCTTTTTGATTGTTTCGACTAGTTCCTGCCTATCTCCAAAATCCAAAACAAATAAGCTGATAATTCACAAATCAAAGAACTTTAATATTTCTTATGATTTGGCAGATGCCGATGCAAAGTACAAGTTGCCTGGAAAATTGATAGAGATTTCAGGATTGAGCATCATGAATGATACTACGATTGCTTGTGTGCAAGATGAACTTGGTGAGCTTTACAACTTCAATCTGAATAAATCCGTTATTACGAGCCGAACACCTTTCGGTAAAGAGGGCGATTATGAAGGGGTTGCTTGTGCAGATAGCTTATTGTATGTGCTTAGAAGCAGTGGTAAAATATATGAGGTCAAACACTTCAAAGAAGACAGTCAATCAACCGTAAAATACCGAACGCCTCTCCGCAAAGTCAACAACCCACAAGGAATGACCTACGATTCAGCCAACAAACGTTTGTTGATTGCCTCCAATGGATTGATAGGAGATAAAAAAAGCGTAGAAAATACAAGGGCTATTTATGCCTTTGATTTGCAGAAAAAAGAGTTGGATACCATTCCTGTTCTTTCTTTTACGATAGATGATATCTATGATTTTTTAAATGTCGGTAGTATTGAAAAAACCTCAGAACAATTCTCCAAATTTTTTAGCAAAGGTGATGGAGGCATATTGGCTTTTGAAACATCAGGAATTGGAATTCATCCCGTTTCGGGAGACTATTATATGGTCTCTTCAAAGGATAATTTTTTTATGATTCTCAGCAAAAAAGGCAAGTTTCGTTACATCCGTCAATTGGATGCAAAGCTTTTCCGAAAACCCGAAGGTATTACCTTCTTATCCAATGGTGACTTGTTCATTTCCAATGAGGGAATGAATGAAATTGCGAATATTACTCGCTTCAATTACGTGAAAGATATTGATTGATCTTTGGAGTTGATATGTTTGCCTTTCTATTTTATTGATAGGCACTTGAAGTCGTTATTTGCTCTTAATCAACCATTTTATTTTTGAGTTTAATCACTTCTTGTTGTAAGTCAATAACTGTACTCATCAATTTTTCGAGCGTAGTATCATTATTTTTTGAAGGAAGCTCTCTGCTAATAAATGCCTTAGCATTCCACATTTCCACAACTTCTCCAATTTTGATGGGATAAGGAGGATAAGCTTGGTTGTCTGATTTGAGAATCAAGGTTTTGTTTTCGTCAATATTGTTCAATACTCTTTTATAGACAATTCCTTCATTCTGAGAAACAACGATATAAGTTTCATTGTTTTTCACATCCATCCAATCCGCTACATATTCACCTACTACTACAGAACCTGGTTGAAGCGGTAACATAGAGTCTCCTTTTATTTCAAAGGCACGGTAAGTACCTTGTGGCAAAAAAGGGAGACGGAATTTGGGCAATTGCTCAATATATTGAGGGTCAGAATAACCTTCCAAATATCCAGCCCTTGCTTTTTCGGGAACCAATTCAATGTTTTCATTGTCATTCGCATCCACAGTAATAGACAATACTCGAAGTTTTTTTCCTTCAATATCTAACTTCTGATGGTTGCTTCGATTAATAGATGCGGGTCTTTGGTATTCTACACCAAACACGCTCTCATCTGCAATTTTTGCCAAATCTTGCGTCAACAACTTATCAATCGAAATATGGAACTTCCGAGCAATTGTCTGAATAGTCTCATAGTTCGGCTTCGCACGCCCTTCTTCATAGGCACCCAATGAAGAGCGCTTGATTCCAATCAAATCCGCAAAACTTTGTTGAGTCATGCTTTTTTGTTTGCGAATGAATTTTATGTTTGCATTGATGATATTTGCCGCCATGATGATACTATTTTGCTATTAAAAAGGTTTTTTGGCTAAAAATATTAGTTAAAACTAATTTAATTGGTAAATTATTGTTACTCTTGTAAATATACTAACAAAATTAAAGAATGGAAAGCTTTGGTCAAAAAAAAATAGTATTTTTCTCGAAAAAATAGCAAAATAAAAGGGAGGTGATAAACTATTTAGCAAAAAATCAAGACGGACTTTGCATACTAAAAAATGTAGACCTTTGAGAGTCTGCTTTAAATGGTATTGGTTTTTGACCTTATTCTTCAATCTATTTCACTATTTCAGTCGCTTGAAGAGAAACACTACTTCTTTTCCATTTCCTGAAATAACCGCCTTCATTGTATTGGCTGCAATCTGTTCATAGCTTATTTGTTTGGGGAAATCATGTTTGGGGTTAGCAAAAATAACAGTGTTTTTCTGCAATTGCATCATTTCAAAAACAACGGGATCATCATTGTGTGCCACGTCTGCAATATATTGCACCTTATCGTCTTCAACCTTTATATTCAATTCCTCCTTAAAAACAACAGCATCTCCCTCAGTCGTTAATCCGACACCCTTCAAATTGCCATTTTCTTGCAGTTCCCAAAGCTCTATAGAAACCCTTTCTGGAGTTTCATTGGTGCGCTGCCACTCTCCAATCAGCCAATGTAAATTTTTCATTTTCAATTGTATTTGTGGATTTTTAGCCTGTTTTTGTGCGTCGTTTGATTCGTTCACACAAGAAAAGAGCATTAAAAAACTTCCAATAATTAAGATAGATAACTGTTTCATATTGCAAATATAAGTGATTTTAGGTTTTAGATAATGTAAACAAAAAGTGATTTTCGTTGTAAAAATAATGAATGGTATTCATTCCATGTTCTTTTTGTTCCAAGTTGAGGACAGGAAACCTTTATTTTGGAACATCCATTCAAATAATTAAAAACAAAAGAAAAATCTCCGATATTGCACGGCGAAAGGTAAACAAAACCACCCTCAGGTTGAGGAAAAGTAGGATGTCGAAATATAGATATACCTGGATATTTGGGCTGCAAAGACAATAGAAGCCTACCGATAGTATATTGCTTTGGTATAGATAATGTTTTGAACAAGGGGATTTCAAATTGAAGTGATAGACTGGTATTCACGATTTTCCTTATCAAAATTTTGAGGTAGGTGTGGTATTTTATTTTGAAGGAGAAAAATAATTGAAGCAAAAAACGAACATTTCTGAGAGAGTTTTTTGTTTAGAGATTATTTAAGTGAAACTTTCAAAATAATTTAGATTTTAGCCAATTTAAATGAAAGTGTTTTTGCGTTTGAGTTTACATTTTGAATTTGAATCTTTACTGAAAAAGGTTCTGAACAAGGGATGAAATAAACTCTACATTTGAGATGGAAATTATTGAAGTAAATCTATTTGGAAAGAAAGACCCTCAATACCTAATTTCACTGTTTAGACCTCAAATCAAACCAACAAATCAAGCATATAGATGAAGATAATCGAATGTCCAAGAGATGCGATGCAAGGCATCCACACATTTATACCCACTGAACGAAAAGTAGAGTACATCAATGCACTCTTAAAAGTGGGCTTTGATACAATTGATTTTGGAAGCTTTGTATCGCCCAAAGTCATTCCACAAATGAAGGATACTTGGAAGGTAGTTTCCAGCTTGGATATGTCTGATACAGACTCTAAGTTATTGGCGATTGTAGCGAATGAAAGAGGGGCGAGGGATGCTTGTGAATATGAGCAAATTACCTATTTGGGCTTCCCTTTTTCGATTTCTGAAAAGTTTCAATTGAGAAATACCAATGCTACCCAAGAACAAGCATTTGAAAAAATCCAAGATATTTTTGAGCTTTCCCTTCAAAACGACAAAACCTTGGTAGTCTATTTGTCTATGGGTTTTGGCAATCCTTATGGAGAAATGTGGCATCCTTCTTTGGTCGAACATTGGGCAGATCGCTTTTCTGCAATGGGGGTTGAGATTATATCCGTTGCAGACACGGTTGGTTTGGCATCTCCAAAGGTAATCGGAAACGTATTTAAGGAGCTTACCTACAATTTCCCAGATGTTGAATTTGGTGCACATTTTCACACCGAAGCACACCTTTGGGCTGACAAAATGGATGCTGCCTACCGAAATGGTTGTGGAAGGTTTGACAGTGCCATCAAAGGCTTAGGAGGCTGCCCTATGGCACAAAATAAACTGGTCGGAAATATGCCTACCGAAAATGTAGTTGATTACTTTACGGAAGAAAGGTCAGATTTCTTTATTGATTACGAAGCTTTTGAAGAAGTGAAAGCAATGGCAAACCGTTTGTTTTTAGAAGAATATGTGGATTAGTTCTGGTGGTGAATTGAAGTTATCCAGCGTATCTCGACTACAATATTGAAGATCAATTTCCTGCTGCAACCTTTAGTTTTCTAGCCAAGAGAAGTGCAATAATGCTGATGCCAATAGATAGGTAACCCACCAACTCGTAACCCGATAAGGTGCCTGTTCCATTGTCAATCACAAGCGCACCACTGATTGTGGAGGCAAGAAAAATACCGAATTGCTGCAATGCAGACTTAACACTCATAAAACTGCCTCGATTTTTAGGTCCTACACTTGCCGTAATCATCGCTTGAGGAGGAATCATTCGCCCACTTCCCAAGATGAAGAACGAAGTGGTGATGATGAGTGCAAAAACAACAGAGATAGGAGGCATATTGGTAATTAAGTATACAGGAATAAATGAAGCCAACATTAGTACGTTAAACATCTTCAATGCTCCAAAACGATCCGTAAGTTTGCCAATAAGAGGGGCAGAAAAGACTGTTGCGAGTCCTCCTGCAAAATACATCCAAGTGATTTGACCTTGTGTGAAGCCCACATTGCGAATCATGTAGGGAGCAATGAAGGGAATGATGATGAAATGACCAAAGACAAGAATGATTCCTAAGAGTAAGCCATTCAATTGGTTAGAATCTGTGGTGATGTCTGTGATAACACTTACCAGCGATTTGTTGCGAGAGTCGTGTCGCAGGTGTTCGGTCATTGAAGGAAAGTGTAGAATTATTTGACTCAAAACGACCAGTCCCATGCCTGCAACGGCTATGAAAGGCGCGTACCAATCAAATTTTTCTGCCAACAAGAGACCGAGAGGAACACCCAAAGCCGCTGCAGCTGAAAAGGCAGCGGCCAAAACACCCATTGCAGCACCTCGTTTTTCGAATGGATAAATATCACTGACCACAGACAAAACCAATGCTCCAATCATTCCTCCAAAAATACCTGTTGAGAATCTGATAATTACAAAACTTACATAACTGTAAGCAAAAGCACAGGCAAAAGTGCAAATCGTGAAGCCACAGTAAATAAAAAGTAGTGTTTTTTTGCGGTCAAATCGATCTATGAGGAACATGCCTGTTAGGCTCGAAAAAAAAGCACCAAGTGCATAGGCAGAAACAAGCCAACTAAATTGTTGCGGGCTGATGTCATATAGTTTCATAAATACATCTCCTAATGGCATCATAATCATTACATTCACGATGTTGGTAAAGTTGATGGTAGCTAATAAGAATAGGAGAAATTTACTTTGGTTCATAAATTAAATCATTGAAGCTAAAAAGCTCAAATAAGAGGAAACTAAGGTGGTTTGTACCTGAAAATGAAAATACTATGGTATCTTTCAACCGTTTTTGAGCAAAGGCTGCAAAGGTAGGTGAAACAAGGGATACCAAACAATGTTTTTATTCAATAGGTATTTGCGATTTTTTACGTACATTTGCACCGCTTTTTAAAAAATTAAAATTTTCGTTCCTTGAATCATTTATTAGAACGGAAGATTGGGACTTTGAAGGTTTTTAACATCCCTTTTGTGGGATTGAAAAAAGTCGTTCATCAGTTTGAGTATGCCCTTGATTCCAGTTTTTTCCAAGAATTTGAAAACAGTCCTATTGAAGAAAGTGCTTTGGAAGTTTTTTTAGACTTCAATAAAAAACACAACTTCTTTGAATTGGATTTTCACATTGAAGGAAAAGTAAAATCACAGTGCGATAGATGTTCTGATGAGTTCTTCTTAAAAATTGACCTTGATGACCAAGCAATTATTAAGTTGGCAAACTTAGAAAAAATATCAAAGGAAAGTGATTTAGATATCCTTACGATACCTCTTGACAGTTCGGCTGTCAACATCGCACATTTGATCTACGAAATCATTGTATTATCTTTACCAATTCGAAAGAATTGTGACGAGAATGGTATAGGTGATAAAAAATGCAACCCAACTATATTGGAGATTTTGAATAAAGAACAGAATCAAAAAGAGGAAACAACTGATCCTCGTTGGGAAGCACTTTTGAAGTTTAAAAAAGACAATAATTAAATAATTAATTCAAAATAGTTTTAGAAAATGGCACATCCTAAGCGAAAGATATCAAAAACAAGAAGAGACAAACGTAGAACTCACGTCAAAGCAGTACGACCTACGCTTGCGACTGACCCAACAACGAACCAAGCACACATCTACCACAGAGCGCACTGGTACGAAGGTAAATTGTTCTACAAAGGTCAAGTTGTAATAGACGAAACTGGAGAGTAAGCACATAGAAAAAAATAGTCAGTGAATGAGCTCTTAACGTTCAAAACATGACTGTTTACAAGTTTTTATTAGAATGAAACAATCAATCGTGCCACGACTAATATGCTTATTGCTCGTGGCATAGTTTTTTTTTCTAATTTCCTTGGTGAAATCCCAAAGTTCGGCTCAAATTATTGTAAGGTTTAACTATCTTACAATCAGTTTTTTGAGTAGTTAGTTTTACTAAACACATAATTTTACTGCATGTCCAGACAATTAGCAGCCATCACAGGAGTTCATGGTTATTTGCCAGATTATGTTCTGACCAATCAAGAGTTGGAAAAAATGGTGGATACCAACGATGAATGGATTGTGTCAAGAACAGGAATCAAAGAACGTCGAATATTGAAGGGAGAGGGGCTTGCTACTTCTGATATGGGAGTGGAAGCGGTGAAAGGGTTGTTGGAAAAACGGAACCTAAAACCCAGTGATATCGACTTGTTGATTTGTGCAACGGTGACACCTGACATGGTTTTTCCGAGCACGGCTAACTTGATATGTCATAAAATTGGTGCTGCTCCTATAGGCAGCTTTGATATTGCAGCCGCTTGTTCTGGATTCTTGTACGCTTTATCTGTAGGCGCAAAATTCATAGAGGCAGGAACACACCGTCGAGTAGTAGTAGTAGGAGGAGACAAAATGTCTTCAATCATGGACTATGAAGACCGTACGACCTGCATTCTTTTTGGAGATGGTGCAGCTGCGGTATTGTTGGAACCTGCTGAAGGGGGAATCGGAATCAAGGATGAAATACTGCGTTCTGATGGTTCAGGTGCGCCCTACTTGCACATGAAAGCTGGAGGTTCACTTCGACCTGCAAGCATCGAAACGGTTATGAATAAAGAGCATTATGCCTATCAAGATGGGCGAACTGTTTTTAAGTTTGCGGTGAAAAATATGGCGGATGTGTCTGCTGAGATTATGGAGCGAAACAATCTTACTGGAGACGATGTCGCTTGGTTGGTGCCACATCAAGCGAACAAACGCATCATAGATGCTACTGCACGTAGAATGGGATTGACAGAGGAGAAAGTGATGCTCAATATTGAGCGTTATGGAAACACAACTGCAGGTACGATTCCATTGTGTTTGTGGGATTGGGAAAAGAAATTGAAGAAAGGCGACAACATCGTTTTGGCCGCTTTTGGTGGAGGTTTTACATGGGGAGCTATCTATCTTCAATGGGCATACGATTCTTAAGCATAAAGGAAAATAAATTTAAAATAAAAAATAACAATAAATAATGGCTTCAACTTCAGATTTTAGGAATGGATTCAGCATGGAATACAGCAATGGATTGTGGACAATCATTGAATTCCTCCATGTGAAACCTGGTAAAGGACCTGCATTTGTCCGAACAAAATTGAAAAATTTGGTATCAGGAAAAGTAGTTGATAAGACATTTCCTTCAGGGCACAAGGTGGTCGAAGTACGAATCGAAAGACGTACTTACCAATACCTTTACCAGGATGATATGGGTTACAACTTTATGAATAACCAAACTTATGATCAAATATTACTTCAAGAGAAAATGATCAATGCGCCTCAATTTTTATTGGAAGGACAAAATGTAGATATTTTATTTCATGCAGAAAAGGAGCTTCCGTTACTTTGTGAGTTGCCTCAATATGTTATTCAAAAAATAACCTATACAGAGCCTGGAGTAAGAGGTGATACTGCTACAAATGCTACCAAACCGGCCACTCTTGAGTCAGAAGCTGAGGTAAATGTACCTTTGTTTATCAATGAAGGGGATAAAGTCAGAATCAATACTGCTAATGGCAATTATATGGAACGAGTTAGGTCTTAGTTCAATTAATAGGAGAATAATTAACTATTTTTTATTTGAATTCTAAAAAAGGCTTGTAATGATTTTTTGAACTTTCATTTATCTTTACAACCAATCTTTACCTTTACAGAAAACCCTCACTATGGACTTCAAACAAATCAAAGAACTGATTAGACTTGTAAATCAAACAGATTTAAGCGAGTTAAAAATAGAGACAGAAAACTTCAAAATAAGCCTTCGTTCTAAGGACTATACAGAGGCCATTAATAAAAGTAAATCAGGGGCAAATGTTGCCTATCCTTCTGTTTCTCCTCTTGTTCAGGGATCAGCACCTATTGTTGCTGCTTCGCCAGTTGTAAGTGCACCAAATCAGGAAACGGCAGGTACCCCAACCGAACCCGCTCCTAAAAACGACAAACTTATTACCATCAAATCCCCCATGATTGGTACCTTCTACCGTTCGTCGTCACCAGACAAACCTCCTTATGTAAAGATTGGTGATACCATCTCAAAAGGAGACGTATTGTGCATTGTTGAGGCAATGAAACTCTTCAATGAAATAGAGTCAGAAGTAAATGGCAAAATCGTTGAAATATTGTTAGACGATTCATCTCCAGTAGAGTACGATCAGGATTTATACCGTGTCGAGCTTGCGTAGGGATGTTTTAGAAAAATTTGAAAACCTTGTTTTACAAAGCATTAAATAAGCAAGGAGATATCTAATTTTTATTCCGATTAAAATTCAGATTCCTTGAAGGTTTCTGCAAAACGATTAGGACTTTGGAGGTTTATTATTGTGAATGAACCTCCAAAGTTTCGCTTTGCAGATTGTATCAAAGAGTGGGAATACGGAACAGTTTGTCAATTTAATTTTTATTGATTCCTTAACCAGTCCTGATGTTTCAAAAAATACTTATTGCTAATAGAGGAGAAATTGCTTTGCGAGTCATACGTACTTGCAAGGAAATGGGTATCAAGACAGTAGCAGTCTATTCTACTGCCGACAAAGATAGTTTGCATGTTCGTTTTGCTGACGAAGCCGTTTGTATCGGTCCTCCTTCTAGTACCGACTCTTACCTCAATATACCACATATCATGGCAGCGGCTGAAGTGACGAATGCAGATGGCATTCACCCAGGATATGGATTCTTGGCCGAAAATGCTCACTTTGCAGAAATATGTGCCGATTACAATATTAAATTTATCGGACCTACAGCTGCAATGATCAGAAGTATGGGGGATAAAATCACTGCAAAGCAAACCATGAAAATAGCGGGAGTACCTGTTATTCCTGGCTCTGATGGTTTGATACATGACATTGAAGAAGGCAAAAAAATTGCAGGAGAGATTGGATACCCTGTTATATTGAAAGCCACAGCAGGTGGAGGTGGCAAAGGAGTGCGTGAAGTTTGGAAGGAGTCGGGCTGTGAAAAGAGTTGGAACAGTGCGAGACAAGAAGCAAAGGCTTCCTTTGGAAATGATGGTATCTACATCGAAAAATTCATTGAAGAACCAAGGCACATCGAAATTCAGATAGTTGGTGACCAGTACGGAACTGCTTGTCATTTATCAGAAAGAGATTGCAGTATTCAACGTCGCCATCAAAAATTGGTGGAAGAAGCTCCTTCGCCTTTTGTGGATGACGAACTCCGTACAAGAATGGGAGAAGCTGCGGTGAAGGCTGCAAAGTCCATTAATTATGAGAGTCTTGGAACAGTGGAATTTCTAGTAGACAAATACAGAAATTTCTACTTCATGGAGATGAATACCCGTGTGCAGGTAGAACATCCTGTCACAGAAGAAGTCATCAATTTTGATCTTATCAAAGAGCAAATCAAAGTAGCAGCAGGAGTTGCTATTTCTGGAAAAAACTATTTTCCTACAGGGCATTCGATTGAATGTCGTATCAATGCAGAAGATCCTTACAACGATTTTCGCCCAAGCCCTGGTAAAATCACTCAATTGCACACTTCCAAAGGTCATGGTGTAAGAGTGGATACCCATATTTTTGCGGGCTATAGTGTGCCTCCTTACTACGATTCCTTGTTGGCCAAAGTTATTGTACGTGCAAATGACCGTGAACAGGCTATCTCCAAAATGCGTCGTGCATTAGAAGAATTCATCATTGAAGGGGTCAAAACCACCATTCCTTTTCACCTCAAATTGATGGATGATGAACGATTCAAGTCTGGAGATTTCAATACCAGCTTTTTGAATGATTTTGATTACTAATCATTTGTAATTAAAGCATCACTTTATGCGGAAAATCAAATTGTACATTGCTGTCAGTATAGACGGCTACATCGCCCAATCGGATGGCGGTGTAAGTTGGCTGGATGAGGTGCCAAATCCCAACCAAGCTGACTACGGTTATTTTGATTTTTACAAAAATATTGATACCACTTTGATGGGCAATGCGACTTATCGACAAATCCTCTCGTTTGACATTCCCTTCCCTTATGCTGACAAGGTGAACTATGTGTTCAGCAGAACGGCTCAAGAGGACAATCAAGATGTCAAATTTGTGCGGAAAAATGTGGCGGATTTTGTGAGTGAACTAAAGTCTCAAGAAGGAGGCGATATTTGGCTTATTGGAGGAGGGCAACTGAATGCTGCTTTTTTGGAGGATGGGCTAATAGATGAAATGATTGTGTCTATCATGCCGATTGTTTTGGGAAGTGGATTACCACTTTTTGCAGTTCAGGATGTAAAAAACATGTTTGCCTTGAAGAAAGTCGTTTCATTCCAATCGGGAGTTGTACAAACTACCTACGAAAAAATAGAAAATCCCACTTCATAAAACATGAAATGGGATTTTTTGATTTGATATAGTTCAATTTAGATTTGAAGTCGTTTAAGGCTCCAAATTCTCTAATTTCTTCATCAAGTCTTGTGTATCTTTGGCTTCAATTCCTGCCTTTTCAGCGAACTCCAAAGCGATTTTTGCAGCTGCTAAAGCATCTTGATGATTGCCAAGTTTGTAAAGCAAAGCCGCTTTTGTATCTGTGTTGTAGTAGTTTTGTTCTAATTCAATAGAACGGTTTGACCAAGTCAATGCCTTATTCAAGAGTGTTTTATCATCGACTCCTTCGTAAAAACTCCAAGCAACGGTATTGAGCATATACCAATCGTCTATACCACCTTTGTCTTCAATATAAGTCGTTGCAGTGCTTACATATTTATCCCAATCGCCCGCTTTTTCGTAATACTCCAAAGTCAAGGAAGCTGTCATAAATTCTGCTTTCTTAGGATAAAATTCTTTTGCCAAAGCAATTGTTGATTGTAGGTCTTCAAAATTCTTTGCTTTTGCAGCACGATAAGATGCATTGTATAAGAGTTTTTTGATGCTTTTTGAAGCTTCTTTTTCACCGAAACTTGCTGCCATTTGCTCCTTGTTTGCCACAATATAATCCAAGCCCAAGCCACTGTCGTAAGTGATTTTGGTGACCAATGAAAGGGTCTCTTTAGGATCTGTGTCTTCTTTTTTAGCCGCTTCAATGGCTACTTTTGAAGCTGTCAAAGCCTCTTCATATTGCTCTAATTTGTAGAGCAAAGCTGCTTTTGTGTCCGTATTGTAGTAGTTATGCTCCAATTCAATGGCACGATTTACCCATTTTACAGCTTCTTCCAATTGTGTCTTGTCTTCAACGCTTTCAAAATAAGTCCATGCAATCATGTTCAGTGTTTCTGAATCATCCATTGCATGTTCCGTTACGTATTTTGAAGCCGCATCTGCATAACCTGTCCAATTGTCTGTTCTTTCGAAAAAACTCATGCTGAGTTTTGCGTTCCATTTAGCCGCTTTTGCAGGGATGTTTTCGCTGATAAAATCAGTAGCTTCCTTCAATGCTGTAGCATCGTTGGCTTTTGCAGCCTTACTGACTTTGCTTTTCATCATACCCAAAAGCTTATTGTCTACTTTTTCTGAGGTATAATCTTTTTCGTATTTTTTGCGGTTGTCAAGCAATTGTCGAGCTGCAAAACCATCGTGACCAATCGGAATACTCATGACCATGCCCATTGATTTCTCGCTCTTCAATTCTTTTTTATTCAACAATTGAAGGTACTCTTCTGCTATTGGAGCTGACTCATAATAGGCATCTGAACCGTACATTGCCATTGCATAATTGTAGAGTACAGTAGGAGATTTGTCGCCTGCATCGTATTTGGTCTTCAGTGCGAAGTACTGTTTGTTTTCATCCTTAGCATCTTTCGCAAGTTGTACAAATTTGTCAGGAACTTGATAGCCTGCAGATTTGTGCAATGCTTCTCCTTGTGGATTAATGAAAAAGAAAGTAGGGAAAACCTTAACGCCATATTTCTTGGCGATTTCAGGGCCTTCACCTTTCTCCATGTCAATCTTAATGCTCACGTAGTTTTCATTGAAGTAATTTCCTACACTCGCTTGTGGAAATACTTCTTTTATCATCATTTTACAGGGTTTGCACCAAGAAGCATAAGCATCCAAAAAGATAGGCTTATTGGTCTTTTGTGCCTCGGCTAATGCTTCTTCCCAACTGCCTTCAAAGAAGTTGATTCCTTCTGATTCTTGAGCATAGGTATTCATGCAGGCGAAAAGCAGCAGAATTGTAAAGAGTTTGGTAAAACCTTTCATAAGCATTTATTTGATTGATTTTTAGATTAAAAAATAAAATTCGAATATAGGAATTTTCTCGCAAGTATTTAACTGCATATTGGGGTAGTAAGTAGGGAATCAAAATTAAAATAACAATTAAAATGAAAAATACTGTTGGTAGACAAATAATTGTAAATTTTTAATTGTTAGAATAAATATGACTGACTACTTATAGTATTGCAGTTCTGAGAAATAATTTCAACTTTCTACCCAAAGTAGTAATACGAGAATTTGGAAGTTTAGTTTTGAAGGACATAGAGTTATTCTATTGGTTCAATAAGCCTTCTGAGAAAATAAAAGTCCCCAAGCTGTTTTCTTCTTCTATGGGTATTATTAGAGAAGCCTATTTTTTTTCTGCAAAAGCTTGCATAATTTACATTAAAATGACAACCAAAATAGTCAAGATAAGTAAAACTAATTAACCAACTCATTATAAGACTTGAGACAAAATAAAATATATACTAATTTATGTTTTGTTTTAAGACTAAATAGACTTACCACACCTACCAGTAAATATACTAAGACCCACCAATGTAGTAGGTACACCTACTGACAATTGAAGCAATTTGAAACATATTCTGTTTAAATCACTTAATAAAATTGTATTCAACCATGAAAAGTACCCTTAAAAATTCTTTTCTTTTCCTGTCTTTGTGTTTACTCAACTGTTTTCAATACGCATTAGGGCAGCAAACCTATACTATTCCTACATGGCAGTTTACACCTCCTAAAGTTGTAACCTCAGTGCCAGTGCAGAAAATGGATAAGCCAACAACCAATGTTGAACTCTCCTCAAAGGAAACCTACGAAGAGCGTGCCTCAAAAGCAGAAGATTCAGCATTTTATCCTTATAGCAACAAGCACTATAAGTTTTTGAAAGTTGTGCCTGAAGGTGCATCTGCTCAGGATTATCTGCCGAATACATTTTATGAAGAAGGCGAAACTTTGCCAGATATTCAATTGCCAAATAAAAATGGAATGATGGCAAATTTATCTGAAACGAGAGGTAAATATACGCTGGTTCACTTCTGGGCATCTTGGTGCCCAACTTCAATGGTCAAAGTTCCCCACTATCAGACGCTTTATGAAAAGTACGGTGCTACTAAATTTGCGAATGCAAATGGTTTTGAGGTGTTTGCAATTTCATTAGACAAAGAGCAAAAAGACTGGCAAAGAGCTATTGACGAAAACAAATTGTCTTGGAAATACAATACCACTACTATGGGAATAGTAGGAGAGACGGTTGTCGATGACTTGAATGTGGACATTATTCCAGCGTCTTATTTATTGGATCCAAATGGTGTGATTATCGGCAAAAATATGTGTGAATCGGTTTTGGATTATACATTGAGCAAACGAACCAAATTGGCAAAAGATAATTTTTTGGCTGCAAAAAAACAACACCAAATACCAAACTCTCCCACTGCTGCAAAGAAGCCTGAATCTTTTGGAAGGTTGGCAAACTATCAAGAAGCGAATCGTCCTGTTCAAAGAAGAATAAATCACCGAGTAGAATTGGGCGTTTTCAAAACACTTGATTTTCATGATTTTAGTCACATAGAACACTTGGGCAAAATGTATCAAGAACCAGGAGTGAAGGGAGGCATCAGAGTATTGATAGGAGATTATGCCAATGTGGGAGTGGCTGTCAATGCTGCAAAAGAATTGATTGGTAAAGGCTATTACAATTCTCATATTGTGACCTATCGTTTTGAAAATGCAGTTGATGATAGTCAGTTTGCTGAACAGGTTTCGGAAGGTAGAAATAGAAGCAATATCTTCAATCCTTAGGGAAACAAATAATCGCAAGAAAATGAATGTATAAGAAGAGTTCGGCTTTTGTTTAAGGAAGCCATGAGCAAATCAAGACTAAATTCAGGTTTAATTAGCTATACAGATTATAGAAGAACTGACAATGCCTCGGCAGGGTCGGTTCTTTTTTTGTTTTAATGAAACTGGAAAATTAAGAAAGCAAAAAACAATTTCGTTGATATATTGTATTTTTGTGGATAATAGTATAAGAGCATATTCCGTGCTGATTTCTCACAAACCAAACTTATGAAGACTTACCCCTTACCACTCTTTCCGCTTAATCTGGTTGTCTTTCCAGATGAAAAACTCAAACTTCATGTCTTTGAACCACGCTACAAACAAATGATGAAGGAGTGTCAAGAGCAAAAAAAGACTTTTGGGATTCCAGTATATGTGGATGGTAAAGTGAAAGAATATGGAACCGAGATGCAACTTATAGCCATCGAAAAGGTCTATTCAGGTGGAGAAATGGATATTGTCACAAAAGGAATTAGAGCATTTAGTTTGAGTAGCTTTACTAAGAAAGCACCGAATAAACTATACGCCTTTGGTGAAGTGGCTTTTCGGCAAAACATAGACGATGGTGATTCCTCTTTGACCCTGCAAATAAGGGAACAGTTGCTTGCCTTGTATGAAGTTTTGAAGGTGGACCAGACACCAAAACATGGTTTTAGTTCGTTTGAAGTGGCTCACAATATCGGTTTCTCTATTGAACAAGAATACGAATTGTTGCAGATAACTAAAGAAAGCGAACGTCAAATAAAAATTTTGAAGCACCTACAAGAAATTGTTCCTGTGATTGTAGAAACAGAAAAAATCAAAAAGAAGGTGCAGATGAATGGATACTTTAGAAACTTCAACATATTAGACCTATAAAATTTAAGAAAAATGAAATTATTACTCCAGTGTTTTTTAGTCTTAATGGTAATGACCTCTTTGTTTGGAAGCGATATACTTGTAGCCCAATCGGGGGGAGATGCGATTGTGGGAACATGGTTAGTGCCCGAAAAGGATGGTAAAATTAAAGTTTATAAAAAAGGGGATACTTACTTTGGCGAGATTATATGGATCGCAGAGCCAAACAACGCAGATGGAACACCTCGAAAAGACATCCAGAATATTGATGAAAGTTTGAGAAGCCAACCGATTGTGGGTTTGCAGGTATTAGAGGGCTTCAAATATGATGCAGGGGAAGACGAATGGATAGACGGCACGGTTTATAACTCTCGGTCAGGGAAAACGTACAGCGGTTACATCAAACTGCAAAAAGATGGAACTTTGTATTTGAAGGGTTTTGTGATGGGAATGCGATGGATGGGTAAGTCGAATGTGTGGACAAGGGTGAAATAAATAGGAACAAATCAGAGCAAACATTCATTATAAGGATTGCTAGCAATTGATAGTTTACTAATGAAATGCTTCAATATTTCACATAATCACAAAATATTTCAATTTTTTTTGCGATTTCTTCAAAAAAAATTTGGTGGAGAGTAAAAACTCCTTTAGCTTTACGGCATCAAAACAACCAATAGATGAGTTTTACTATTTCAAATAACAGCTTTTATTTTTTTTATTTCTGTGCTCCAGATCAAAAGTCGAGGAAATAGTAATCTTATGTACAATACAATAATTTACAATTGCCTCGACTGAACAAGTCGGGGCTTTTTTTTTGTCACGAGAACTAAATTTTTGAATCCTCCGAGACTTCAAAAGTTTAGAAAGGACGTTTTAAAGAACAATTTTCATGCAAGTAGCCATTCAAGGAATCAAAGGATGTTTTCATCAGATAGCTGCCTTCAAATATTTTGGAGAGCGAGAAGTAATCAACACCGTTGAGTGTGAGACATTCCCAGAAATGTTTCGCTCTTTTCAAAAGCGAGCCGATTACTTTGCAGTGATGGCAATCGAAAATACAGTAGCAGGAACTATTTTGCCGAATTATGCCATGCTCCGAAATTCGGAAATGAACATCATTGGAGAAGTGTACCTTCGAATACAACATCATTTGTTGAGTGTGGATGGACAAAGCGTGGAGGATATACAAGAAGTGCATTCCCATCCGATGGCGATTCTTCAATGCCAAAATTTCTTGGACAAATACAATTTGCGACCTGTAGAAACCATTGATACTGCATGGAGTGCCAAAGAGTTGAGCGAAAAAAGACCGAGAGGAAGGGCTGCAATAGCCAGTAGTTTGGCAGCGGATTATTACAAACTCAACATCGTTGCGGAGAGCATCGAAACGAACAAAAGAAATTTTACCCGTTTCCTCGTTTTGCAGCACAAGGAATTTACCGAAAAATCGCAAAAATCACCGACCAAGGCTTCCATTTGTTTTCACTTAGCCCACGAAGTGGGTTCTTTGGCGAAGACATTGACGGTTTTGAGTGAACAAGGAATCAACCTGACCAAAATTCAATCTTTGCCCGTCATTGGCTCGGTTTGGGAATATTTCTTTCACTTGGATTTGGAGTTTGAAGATTACGATGCATACAGAAAATCTTTGGAAGCTATTCGACCTTATACTAAGGAATTGCAGATTTTGGGTGAATACCAAACAGGCATCAAACACCGAACGATTTAGCGAAATTTTATTCTCAATTTAATTTTCATTCCCAAGCGATGATTATTTCAACAGCAAATAGACTGAATACAGTGGAGGAATATTACTTCTCCAAAAAACTGCGAGAAATTCGGCAAATGAAGGCAGCAGGTAAAGCTGTCATCAATGTAGGAATTGGCAGCCCCGATTTACCCCCTTCAAA
>JBGCDY010000631.1:0-2967 GCA_045105835.1 Chitinophagales bacterium | reverse complement strand
CCCCGTAAAATACATGTTGAACCGCCATGACGATATGCGAATGACGGGCAAACGGCATCCCTATTCTTCATTCTATAAAATAGGCTTGACCAAGGATTTAAAAATCAAAGCTTTTGAAGTGGAGTTCTTACAAAATGCTGGTGCTGCTGCGGACTTATCGCCAGCCATTGCAGAGCGAACCCTATTCCATGCGACCAACAGTTATTTTATTCCCAATGTAAGCACCACCGTTTATAGCTGCAAAACCAATTTACCTCCCAATACTGCTTTTCGTGGCTTTGGTGGACCACAAGGAATGTTTGTCATCGAAAGTGCCATTGCAGATGCTGCCGATAAAATAGGAGTCAATAGAAGACAAATCCAAGAAGCCAATTTATTAGCTGAAAATGACGAGTTTTCCTATGGTCAAATTGCCACACAAGTAGAAGCCGAAAACACTTGGTTTACTGCCAAAGAGAAATTTGATTTAGCGCATTTAGAACAAGAAGCCATTGCTTTTAATAAAGCACACAAACGCCACAAAAAAGGCATTTCCTTAATGCCCATTACCTTCGGGATTTCATTTACCAATACGCAAATGAATCATGCTCGTGCACTCATTCATATTTATCAAGATGGAAGTGTAGGCGTTTCTACAGGCGCAGTAGAAATGGGGCAAAGTGTCAACACAAAAATGCTACAGGTAGCCCAATCTGTTTTGGGTATTTCTGCAAAAAAGCTAAAGATAGAAACGACCAATACGACTCGTGTTGCGAATACTTCTCCTTCTGCTGCAAGTTCTACTGCGGATTTGAATGGAAAAGCTGTCGAAATGGCCTGCAATGCTTTAATCGGAAGATTAACCAAAGTAGCTGCTGAAGTGCTTTCATCCACAGAGAAAAGTATTTCCTTTCAAGCCGATTTTGTTTTTATTGACGGTAAGAAGTCTTCACTGACTTGGGAGGAAGTCATCAATCAAGCCATGATTCGCCGCGTGGCTTTATCCGAAAATGCACATTACGCAACGCCTAAAATTCACTTTGATAAAACCAAAGAAAAGGGACATCCTTTTGCCTATCATGTATATGGAACTGCCATCACAATGGTAACGGTGGATTGTCTGCGAGGTAGGTATGAAATTGATGCGGTAAAAATTGTACACGATTTTGGTAAATCTATGAATTTTGGTATCGACTTAGGGCAAGTTGAAGGCGCTTTGGCGCAAGGAATTGGCTGGATGACCATGGAAGAAATTGCCTATGACAAAAATGGGCGATTGTTGTCGAATGCCTTATCTACTTATAAGGTGCCAGATATTTTTTCTGCCCCCAAAATAATAGAAACCATTCCTTTAGAAACGGAAGGAAATGAGCTCGCTATCCAAAAATCGAAAGCTGTGGGTGAACCTCCTTTGATGTATGGAATTGGAGCTTATTTTGCGATTCAGCAGGCGGTAAAGGAATTCAATCCGAATTATACATTGAAGTTCCATGCACCTTTTACACCCGAAAAAGTGTTGATGGGATTGTATGAGAGTCGGTAAGGAATGAAAATTAAAATGAGAATAAAAATTAAAAAACACTTCAATATCAGACTCTTATGAAATGGTATTTGTAAACTGAATTTTTGAAGCACCTCCAATGTTTTTGTTATAATGTGCTAAGGAGCAATTACGCCAAATGAATTCGACCTGTGCCCTTAAGATAATTAGGTAACGGCGATTTCAATCGCTGACACGTTCTACAAGATTGGTTTGATTTGAAGAATCACTCCTACAATATTTGCACTATTTTTCAAATCAAATCTTCTTTACACACTATACTTTCGGCGGTTAAAACCGCCGTTACTGAGAAACATGTTTAAAGACACTTCTTGAATGAATTCCTAATCCTTAAATCTAAATCCAACTGAAATACACCAAACAAAATATAATCAGAGGCGCTATCATTTACAGCATCGGAGATACCATTGCGGCTCTTTTGTTAAACGAGTTTGCTATATACAGGTTAGTCGGGATGCTACTGATTGGAGCAATTATTTATAGCTTTGAAATCCCTAATTATTTTGCGTGGATAGACAAAAAAACCATTTCATACAAGGGAATAAAAAAAACATTCGCCAAAACAGGGTTGGCAATTGCGTATTTTAATCCATTGTGGATTTTCAGGCATTTAGCGTTTATAAAATTATTTTCGGGTACTTACCTGCAAATAAATAGCCACTTATTACTAATTGCGTTTTGGTCTTTTTTGGTGAATATTCCGATTTCGTTGATTGCAAATCACATGATTCAGAACAAAATACGTTTAGATTGGAGGTTTGTGGCGAGTGCTGTATTTTCTGGATTGATGGCTATTTATTACGCATTAAGTGAAACTATTTTTCAATGATTTTTTGGCAACACATATTAGATAAACTTCAAGACAATCAAAGAGTATATGTCTTAACCGTTATTGAAAATTCTGGAAGTTCTCCAGGAAGAAAAGGTTTTAAGATGTTGGTAGCTCAAGACGAATTTATCTTTGGTTCTATAGGTGGTGGCGTTATGGAATATTCTTTGGTAGAGGAGACCAAACGGTTATTTTCAGAAGAAAACCCACCAACATTTATCAAAAAACAAATTCATAGAGGAAGGATTAAAGATGGTTCGGGAATGATTTGTTCTGGTGAACAAACGGTAGTTTTTCATTGCTTAGACTCCAATCATATTCCTGCAATTCAAGACATCATCAACTGTTTAAAAAATGGAGAAAAAGGAAGCCTAAGCCTGACAGCTAAGTCTTTCTATTTTTCTCATAAACTCATGAAAAATCAATTTGATTGTCAAATTGATTCAGACGAAAATTGGTTTTTTGAAGAGCATATTGGTTATAGAGAAACCTTGTACATTGTTGGCGGTGGTCATGTTGGTGTTGCAGTTGCTGAATTATTCGTAAAACTTGGATTTTACGTCATTGTTTTTGACAACAGAAAAAACCTAAACACCTT
>JBGCDY010000630.1:0-15146 GCA_045105835.1 Chitinophagales bacterium | reverse complement strand
ATACAGAGGATTTAGGTATCAAGCCCTATGTCTGAAATGTTCTGTATTATGAATGCCTTGAGATTGTCAAATGATTAAAATTAGGGGTTATGTTTGTCTAAATCAACTTCAACCTCAGCTTCTTTTACCTCAATAGCTTGATTGCTCTCTACTTTCGCAAAGTTTTCAATAACGTAAATAGGCAAGTTTCGTTCCACTCCTTTATTGTCGTCATTGATGAAGGAAGGTTCTTGCAATTCATTTTTGAGTGAACGCACCATCTTTCTCACACTTGTGGTGACATAGTCAGAAAGTTCTTTCACCGTTACAATTTTATCCCCATTTTCGTCCGCTTTTCCACGTTGCATCCCATCAAGGAGCGCCTTCGTAAATGCACCGTTGTCCCAAGTTTCATCTTCATACGAAAGCTGGTTTTGACTACTTGAAGTAAAGGTGAGACTGATGTTCTGTTTTTGACTCACTTGTTTGATGGCATCGTTGATGTTCATTACGTCTCCTCTCGCTCCTCCACTATGACAGGCATCAATGAAAATCAGTTTTTTGCAGTCCATCTTGGATAAATGCTCAGTGATATCATCTTGGAAGGAAACAGAGGTAGAGCGGCGGCGCAGTGGATTGTAGTCACTGCCATGTATTCTAAAATCATCCCCTTCCATAAATCCATGTGAAGAAATAAATAACAGCATCATATCTTTGGGTTGAACATCTTGATTGTAGAGATATTCTTCAAGCATTCCCCTTATTTCGTTGGTAGTAGCTTTTTCGCCTGTCAATTCTTGTACATGGACACGTGCAAAAATCTTGCTGTCTTCTGGTCCTCCTTGCTTCGAAAACATATGCAGAAAATCTTTTGCATCTTTTTCGGTATATTTTAGATTGACTGTCTTAGGACCAATCGAAAGTACATGCAAATCGGGTTTGCTGGGATTGAAGATCACCTTCAATTCTCTTGAAAACTGTGATCCCGCATCATTGCTTACTCGTACTTTTATTCGGTTCACATTGGGTTCGAGTTTGATTGTATTGATATAGGTGAAATGATGAGGTCCACCAGTCAGTTGTACTTCATTGAATTTGTAAGATTTAGCGGGTAATCCATTGATATGTATCGTAAAATTATTGACTGCTAATGGATGAGAAGAAAAAGCCTTCAATTTGATAGTCAGCATTTCATCCTCTGCATAGAGTCCTTTTTCGGGAAGTTCATCAGGATTTGGGCTGAACCAAAAAATATTCAGTTGAGCATCATCCTTTACGTAGGTTTCGTCAGCTGTTTCGTGTGTACTCGGTTCTTCTGTTTCGACTTCATCAACTACGTCTACAGAATCATTTGTTTGAGAAGTAGTTTCTGTGGAAGAATCTACGACAGGATTTGTTGTGGTGATTTGAGAACTAATGGATTCGTAGTCAACAAGAGCTTTGGTTTGTGTATCTGTTTTTCGATTGTCTGTATTGGATAAATCAGCAATGGCACTTTCGTCCACTACTTCTGTCACCGTCTCACTATTGCCTTCAATGAGTGCCACGTATTTTTTGACCTCTTCATCATCAGGATTGAAGTACTTCAACATTTTTTTGTAGTCCTTCAATGCGCCATCCGAATCACCCATACTGTATTTCAAAGAAGCCCGATTGAAGTAAGCCAACTCAAATTTTGCATCCAAGCGTATTGCCATATTGTAGTCCTTCAATGCACCTTCGTAATCGAATAAGTAGGATTGACGAAGCATTCCTCTATTTTGGTAAGCCATTGCATAATTGGGATTGACTTCAATAGCTTTGTTGTAATCCTCCAATGCTTTATTATTGGCTCCAAGGATTTGATTTGATTCACCTCGAAAATTGTAGGCAAAGTCAACAAATCCTTCATCGGCATCAATCACCTTCGTCAATAATTTGATAGCTACTTTATAGTCTTCATTGTTGTAGGCCTTGATTCCTTGTTGGTAGAGGCTTTGGGCATAAGATGATGCCGCAAACAGCAATAAGAGCATAGTAGTGAACAAATTCTTCATGGCATTTTTATTTTAACACTATTACAAAATAAAAGGTGGTCTGTAAATATAAAACTTATTTGTTTTCCTGTTCGAGTCTTTCTTGCAAACGTTTTGCAGTTTGACTATCTGGATTCATTTCCAATATCTTTTCACAGTCACTTTGCGCTTTTTGCATATCCCTCATTTTGTAGTAAAGGACAGCCCTACTTTCATAGGCTCTCGAATAAGAAGGGTTAATTTGAATGGTTTTATTGTAATCCATCAAGGCTTTGTTGTACAGTTTTGCGCTTTGATGGGCGATTCCTCGATTGTGGTAGGTGATATAGCTATCAGGTTCTAAGGTAAGTGTGCTGTCATAATCTGTAATGGCAGCAGTATAGTCTCCCAAAGCATGGTAACACATCCCCCTGTAATTTAAAGCCTTTTCGGTATTTCCTTCGCCTGCATCAATGACAATATTGAAATACTGAATAGCCCCCACATAATCCGACTTTCTATAAGCTGCAACGCCTCCTTGATAGGCTGATGTTGCTATACCCAATGATCTATCGTTTGCTACACTGGCAGTATCGGTATCCATTGAAGGAGGAAGCTCTTCTGTTGGGTTTTCATCCGTTTCTTCTGAAGTGATATAGTTTTTTATAACTGTATTCAAATCAGCTCCTATGGAAGTATTCAATTGTATGGACTCCTTTGGAGCTACATCTGTTTCCATACTACTCTTCACATCTACCACTTCTTCCTCCAAAACACCTGAAACTTCTTTTCGATTAGCATAATAAGATTTGCCCAAATAATTGTAGGCTTCTTCGGTAAATGCTTCTCCCTCTTCAATGGATTTCATGAACCAATCAAGAGCTTTCTCATAATCCTCCTTCTCATACGCTTTCACAGCCTTGTCATAGAATTTTTGAGAAACAACGTCTGTATCATCACTTTGTCCTTGCGTGTTGTTGGAAGGCAAGGCAATGAACAAAATTGTAAAATAGAAAAATAACTTTTTCATTGAAGGAGGTTTGTGTTTACAAAAACAAATTCAAGTCCAAAAAATAAGTTTGAACTTGAATTTGCGTTTTATATAGTTTTTCTACCAGTCTTCTGCAACCACTCGTAGAACCAAAGGCACAATCGTACCTCCACTCGTAGAACTTGCATCAAAACGAATTGCTGTAGGATCGTAGTTGATATCTGATAGAGGCATCAGTCTATCTCGCAGGACAACTTGCAAACGATGAGAAAGGTCTCCCGTTGAGTTCTTGAGGTTTTCGATAATGAAGGGTAGGTTGTTGATTTTTTCGGCAGAAAACAAGACACAAAGATGATCTGCACCAGGATGAACGATTCCCAAAGCAGTATTCTTGTTGGGAATTATAATCTCTGCATCACTTACCGTAATCAAAGCAGATTCATTGATGCCTGCAAATTTGGAATTCAATGCCTCTTGTCTGGGCCAATGTATATGTGAAGTACCCTGTGCGTCAATGCTGAAAATATAGACATACAGATCCTGCAACTCATTGCTCGCATAGATTTGAAATGCTTGTCCAACTTCCCAATCTTTCTTTTGAAGCTCATAATGTGAGTTCTCAAAATAAGGCTCTGCATTGTTAAAAATTGGAGCTTTGCCATTGAAGCCTGCCAAATACCTAAAGTCAAAACTACCTGAAAGGCTAACAGGAATAGCCTCTGGAATTATTTCTTCAAAAGGATCAATTTCAAGTACATCCTCCAAATCAAATACCTCTTCAAGTGAGACTTCTTCAAGTGAAATTTCTGCTGGGATGCTGTCTTCTTCAAAGGCATTTATAGGTGAGAGTTGTTCCTCAAAAGCCGCTACTTCTGCCTCATAACTGACCGCCTCATCTTCCGTGAGGGGTTCTGGAGCAAGTATAGGGATGTCAATTTCTTCAATATCATTTTCTTCAACATATTCTTTGAAGACCTGAACTTTGGTTTGAGCAGCAGGTTTGAGAAACAATTGGTAAGCATATTTGCACGCCTTCCCAAAATGTTTGTATTTAATCTTCACAAAACCATCACTTGCCCAATCTCTCCCCCAACTGTTCATGATTTCAAAGGACCTGTCTGCTTCATCGTATCCAACCACAACCATTGCATGACCACCCATAGGGGTTGTATTGCCTAAATCAGGCCACCAATATTTAGATCCTTTTTTGAGACGGGGAAAGTTCTTGCGAATTTTCATACCTATAATAACAGGCTTACCTTGTGCCAAACTTTCCTTGATACGCAATACCTTCAATTTAGAATCAGCATTCGACTCAAAGAGGGTCATATAATCCGACACCTTGTATTTTTTGGCGTATTCCATGATGGTATGCTTCGGGCTTCGCTGACAGTTGTTCACATCACGGTCAAAGTCCCTTGCGTAGCAGTCGCCATTGCTGGATAAAAACTCAATCGCATCGCTGATTCGAGAACCACCTGCACAGTCGCCCACTTTTATCTGATTGTAGATAAACAATGCTGAGTGTGCATTTTTAGTGATTGTGCGTTTGTCCGTCCAGCCACTTTCGATAGCTTGCTGTATGGTTAAAGCACCATAACCTGTTGCCCAACCCACACAAGAATTGATTTCACCTTGATTGCCAACCAATGGGCAATAAGGTTTCAAATTCACTTTTAGTGGAAGCTCCGTAAAACGTTCTGAATCGTAGCGTGCTCGGCGAGGTTTGGATAGATAAACTTTGTCTTCATCTTCGTCCAAAATCATTCCTGTCGGAAATTCCTTAAAGTCATCTTCTTGAGCCATCGTAACATTGCAGCAAATGATACTGAACAACAGAAAGAGGGGGAAGAAGTATGATTTACGCATCTTATTTTTCTTACCAGTCCCAATCATCATTCGTTGAATTTGAGTTATCATTTGTGTTGTTGTCATAACCATCATTTGAAGGCGTAGTATTGTTGTATGGATCCGTACTATTGGTGTCATAACCATTGTTTGGATCTGTGTTGTTGTATGGATCCGTACTATTGGTGTCAGAACCTATCTCATTCCAATCTTTAAACTCATAGGGATCCACAAAGTTTTCTTGTAGATAACCGTCTGTAAATTGTTTGGATTGAACTTTTAGAGATAAGTATTTGCTGACCAATTGGGAAGTGGCTCCAATAAGTTCGGTAATCAACAGCAATAAAGGACTGCCATCAATTTCATCGCCAGTAACATCTCTAAGAGGTTGTTGGAAATTTTCGGCATAGAAGTCGTTGAGGTCGTCCAGTTTGCTTTCCATATTGTTGCCATACATTTCTGGAAATTTTTGAACGAATTTTCGTTTTTTGGAGTCGGTGAGGTCTTTTTTGATATCATACAATACCTTATCAAATTCACGTTGAGTCAAGTCGTAGCCATGTTCCACTGTTTTTACATCAGCAGGGTCATACAAATCTGCTTTTTGTTTGAAGTCAATAACTGTTCGTTCTGCTTCATTCCGCATCTCAATGTATTTTTTCATGAAATCGGTATCCAAAAACTGGTTGAGGGCTTCATCTACTTTTTTCTTCTGTGCATAAGCTGAATTGGGAGTAATTGCAGCTACCAAAAATAAGCTAAATAGTGCAAAAATTATTGCTCTCATTGTTCTAAGGTTTGAGGTTTGAAAAATGCTTGGTTTAATGTTTTACTACTCTATTAGACGAATAGGAATGAGGGTTTCGGACAAATAGTTAGTACCAATTAAAAATAAAAGGTAAACACTGCTTCATTTTATTTTCACTGCAAAAAAATGAGGCAAACCCTTCGTCCGTATCTTTTGAATGTAAAAAGTCAAAAAGGTTAAAAAAGATTCTGTTTAGAAAGTGGTTGTTAGTTTTAATGTAAGTAGGAGTGGTTGCTATGCGTCAAAATACAAGTATTCATAAACATAAGAGTGCCAACTCCTACTATTATTAAACCATTAAAACCTCTTTTTTTTTATCAGAAAATTTTGTCCGTTTTATAAAGACAAAAATTTTTGACAAAGACAATGTTCCTTGTCTTAGAATCTTATTAGTAGAATGAGGTGGGCATTTTATTCAAAGAACATCGAAATAATATTTACAAAATTAGGGTGTTTTCCCTATTTCTTCAAACCAAATAATTTAAAAATATTGTAGTCTAAAAGAGTTTTGTGGATGCAATAAATTGGTTATTAAGTGTTAATAGGGTTTTTGCTTCAGGGAAAAAACCTCTAATACTCATTTTAATGCACCTCATTTACGAGAATCTCACCAAAAAACCTGTTTTAATAGACTGAGAAGTAAAATAAGCTTTTTTTGAGACTCGAACAAAAGAAAAAGAGTAAACAGGTATTTTTAAGGTATGTTTGATTTTGGAATAAAGATATTCGTCGAAAATTTTATGTGTTTGTTAAAAAAACAGACGAAATTGAAATATTGAAGTGTAGAATCAATTGTTTTTGACAAAATGATAATTAAAACACTTGATTGAAGTCATTTTGTTAAAAAAAGCCTCTTTTTTTTGCATTTTTTTTATTATCTTTGGATCTCTTCAAAAGCAAAAAACTTTTTTGCGAGATATTAAAATCAATAATAACATGGACGAAAATACCCAATCATTAAAACAAGTAGTAGATGTACTTCAAGGTAAAGGTTATGTAGAATCATTGGCTTGGGTTGGTGACAAACTTAGAATGGGAGGAATTATGCTTCAACCAAATCAAGTAAAAGTAAGAAGAACGTATTCGGTAGAAGAAAGCACTGCTTCAAAAGTATATACCCTAATCACAGATGCTGGAGAACAAGGTTATTTGGTAGATTTAGGCGGTAAGTTTGAAAAATACCTATTGAGCTAAACCAATTACTGCTTCAAAAAAACTCAAAAAGGGTCTGACAATTGATATTGTCAGACCCTTTTTGAGTTTTAGGAAAATGATAGGGTGAAATTTTCCTTTTGATTTGAGATTACCTACCATCATTCCACATAAAACTTACCCGCCAATTTCCCCTCACTTGATTTCAAATTCCAATAATACAAGCCTTTAGGGAACTTACTTCGAGGCGATAGCGAAACCGTTTGGCGGTTGGTATTCGCTTTGACAGTCGTAGAGTATACTTCCCCCTTGTCTTCTGCTTCCGTTTCGATGATAAGAGTAGCATCCTTCTTTAGCTTGTCTTGTAGCAAAAGGGTAAAAGAACTGCCCACAATGGCATTTTTAGCGGGGGATAAGACTTTGGTAAAACCATTGTCATTGTAGGTTTTCTTGACCCGCAACTCATATTTGAGCATTGTCTGCCCAGAAGCTTTTTCCTTCACTTCCTCCAAATGACTTTCATTCAGGTTATTAGCAGACTCCTTTTCCCTCTTATCTTTATTTTTTTCTTTGCCCTTATTACCTCCAAACAAACCTTTTTTTTCATCTTCCTCTTGTTCCCCATCTGTAGAAGAATTCTGTGTATAAGTCGCAAAACGGAACAAGCTATCCTGTGTCTTCAAGTTGTCTCTCATTTGTTTGACTTCTTCCCCCAATCGCTTCAATTCCTCCAAATCCTCCTTCTGCGCTGCAATTTGCTTGCTCACCTCCCAAAAAATATCTTTTTGAAGGTCATTTCGAGCCGCCGATTTGATACTCGCCTTGTCTCGCTCCGAAAGATTCACCTGTACCAACTTCAAAATAGATTCTTCCAGTTGAGGCATTTTGTGCATTGCCTGCTGCAAATTCATCACCGTATCCTCCGTAATGTTTGCGCCCACAACATAGACCTTCAACTCATGGTTGTCTTGTAATTCTACTTCTTCCCAATCAATCACTTCTCTGTCTTCGTCCACTACTCGACTGGTGACAAACTGATTAATAGACACATTTCTTCGGATGTGGTGAATGGTGTCCAACAAAATAAAAATACTTGGGATGGTAATCAGCACCACAAAAATTCCAATCATCCAATTGGTTTTGCGACCATCCTCTATACTAATAGGCTGCAAAACAGGGAATTTCATGATACGCACAAACACAAAAGTCGTTGTGGAAATAATCACCGCATTGATAAAAAACAAATAAAATGCACCTCCTGCAATAATTGGGTCTGCAATCGCCAAACCAAAGCCCACCGTACAAAGTGGCGGCATCAAAGCCGTTGCAATCGCCACACCTGGCAGAGCATTCGTTTTGTCCTTATGTGAGCCTGCCACAATCCCTGCAATCCCTCCAAACAAAGCCACGCCCACATCCAGCAAGGTCGGTTTTGTTCGTGCCATCAATTGGTCAGTCGGAACACCCAATGGAGTAATCAAAAAATACAAATAACTCACCAAAATACTGGCAACCATTGCAATCAACAAACTGCGAGCTGATAACACAAAAGTATCTCTGTCATTGATACCAATAGACAAACCAATACCCAAGATAGGCGACATCAAGGGCGAAATCAACATCGCTCCAATAATAACAGCAGGAGAGTTTTGGTCAAGTCCAATAGAGGCAAGCATGGCAGCTGCAATCAAAATCCAAACATTGTAGCCCTTCAATTGGGTGTATTGACGAATGGAATCAATCGTACCTTGTTTGTCGGTATCTTGGCGAATGTCAAAAAGTTCGATGAGTTTGCTTCGGACAAAAGCAAAAGGAGAGCCTTTGAAGGAGGATGAAGTAGTATCGTTCATTGCAATGATTTTGAGCGTGTAGATGTAAAACTTCTCCAATTTAAGAATTAATGGCAATAGAAACAAAAATGTAAGCCTATGGATTCATTTTTTCTCCCTAATTTTACACCAACATATCTGAAATCTAAAACTGTATAGTGTCAATTTTGAACCATCGAGAACAACTGCATCAAATCGCCCTTACCCAATTGTCAGGAATTGGAGCTGTTACTGCCAAAAGTTTGATAAGCTATTGTGGAGGCGTTGAAGCGATTTTCCATACTCCAAAGCGTCAACTCCTCAAAATCCCAGGCATTGGCCCCAAAACAGCTGCCCTTATTTTGCAGCATGAGGAAGCATTGGAGAAAGCGCATCGTGAACTGGAATTTGTCCAAAAACACAATATTCAAACCATTTTCTACTTTGACGATGCCTATCCCCAAAGACTCAAAAACTGCTCAGATGCGCCCATTTTGCTCTACTTCAAAGGCAATGCCCCCTTAAACCATACCTACATCATCAGCATTGTTGGGACTCGCAATGCTACCGATTATGGCAGGCAAATCTGTGACGAACTGGTTAAATCTTTGCAGCCCTACAATCCAATGATTGTAAGTGGCTTGGCGTATGGAATAGACCATGCCGCCCACAATGCTTGTGTCAAACACCAAGTGTCTACGATTGGTGTTTTGGGACATGGTTTGGATATGTTGTATCCTCCCCAACACCGCAATCTTGCCAAAAAAATGCTGCGAAATGGGGGCTTACTCACCGACTTCCCGAGTGAAACCAATCCCGATAGTCGAAATTTTCCTCTCAGAAACCGCATCATTGCAGGCATGACCGATGCCACGATTGTAGTCGAAACAGGCAACAAAGGAGGCAGTGTCATCACGGCTTATCTCGCCCAATCTTACAACAGAGAAGTTTTTGCTTTTCCTGGTCGAATAGACAAACCTTATAGCACAGGCTGCAATCAACTCATCAAAAAAAATGTAGCCAAGCTGGTAGAATCAGCCGAAGACATTGTGTATCATTTGGATTGGGAAGATGCTGGAGTAGTGCCTAAAAAAACGGTTCAAAAAGCCTTAGTCGTCAAATTGAGTAGTACCGAAACGGTGATTGTCAATTTATTGAAGGGAAATCCGAAAGGTGTTTCTATCGACAAAATTTGCTCCAAAGCTCAAATGACCCAAAATGCGGCAGCAGCTTGTTTGCTTCAATTGGAGATGAAAAACTTGGTAGAAACCATGCCAGGGAAAAGGTTTCGTTTGGCATAAGAGGTATGAAAACATGGAGAATCATTCGTTCCTTAGAGAAGAAAGATTGTCAAAACCCCGCTGATACATTGAAAGAATAAAATGAAGTCGTATTTTTGTTAAAATAATCAATCAATTCAATCATTGAAGAATTAGCACATCGAGCAATTGACGCATACATGAAGTTACTGAGAACCTTATTTCTACTTTGTTTACTCACAGGATTGAACCTACAGGCACAAACCCTCAAGGTGAGTCCTCAAAGCGTACAGGTGAGCGAAGGCCAGCGCTTTAAGATTGCCTATACCTTGGAAGGAGCGAGTTTGGACGATTTCCAAGGGCCTGATTTATCCAATTTTTTTGTAGCAGGTGGTCCTAATCAACAGCGTTCGGTTCAGATTATCAATGGCAAAATGTCGCAATCTTCCAGCGTTCAGTATGTGTTGATGCCCAAAAAACAAGGAGTTTTTACCATCCCTGCTGCAACGGTGACGAGCAAAGGCAAGGCGATTAGAAGTGGAAAAGTAAAAGTAGTCGTATCAAAAGGTTCGGGCAAAAAGAAGGGGCAAATGCAAACGGCAGCTCCTACAGCAAATACACAAGACATCGAATCCTTGATTTTTTTGAGGATTATCACCGATACACTTGATGCTTATCAAGGGCAGCAAGTCAATGCCTATTACCGCCTCTATACAGCTTTGGATGTTACGGATTACACCATCACAGGCACTCCTCAACTCACAGGTTTTTGGGTGCAAGACCTGACACCTCAACGTTTGGAGTCGGGTAATATCGAAATGATAGACAGTGTGTCGTATCGAACTTATGACCTCAAAAAATATGCACTTTTCCCCCAGCGTTCGGGAGCTTTGACCATCAGTCCGATGGAAGTCGAAATCGTGGTACAAATTCCCACAGGCAAAAGACGCTCCTTTTTCCCCTCTTACCGCCGTGAAAAACGAGTGGTTGCCAGCGATACTTTGGACATCAATATTTATCCATTCCCAGAAGAAGGCAAACCCGAAAGTTTTGCAGGAGGAGTGGGAGATTACCAAATGTCGGTCACACTTGACCGCAAGGCGATTCGGCAAAGTGAATCTGCCCAGTTGAGTATCGTTATCAATGGGGAGGGAAATGTCAAACTTTTGGAAGCTCCTACTTTGAGCCTAAAAGAAGGTTTGGAAACCTTTGAACCCGAAATCAAAGAAAGTACCTACAATCAAAGTGGTAGGGTCAAAGGACGCAAAACATTTGTGTTTGACATTTTGGCGAATGAACAAGGACGCTACGATGTTGGTCCAATTGAATTTAGCTACTTCAATCCTGAAACGGAGCAGTATAAAATCATTCGAAGCCCCAAATACAAATTTGTGGTGATGAAAGGAGATGCAACGGATATTCCCGAAGAATTGGACGAAGACACAAGTATTCATCCAATCAAAATGGAAACTACGCTTCACAAAATGGGAGGCAAAACTTTGGCTTCTATTGGTTTTTGGATATTGTTCCTCTTGCCATTTTTGATATTTCCGATATTCCTTCAATGGCACCGCAAGCGAGAAGCCATCTTATCCGATACCGTTTCATTGAAGCGCAAACTTGCCCTACAAGTGGCGAGTAAAAGATTGACGGCTGCGGATGAATGGATGAAATCTAACAACAAACAAGGGTTTTACAACGAAATCGTGAAAACGCTTTGGGATTATCTCAGTGACAAACTCAACCTGCAAACCACCGATTTGTCGAAAGACAATATTCGCAGTTTGTTGGAAGGGCGAAACGTTCCGACTTCCATTATAGACAAGCTAATCGAGACCATTCGCTATTGTGAAATGGCGCTGTTTGCTCCTGTTGCAGATGCGGATAATTTGCAAGGAACTTACGAAGATACAAAAGGTTTGATTGCAGATTTGGAGGAGAATGTGTAGTTGAATCCAAGAAAGATAAACTTCCGAAATTTCATTTTTGAAATTCAAAGTACAAATACAAACTTTGATTTGAGTTTGTATTTGCGCTTTGAATTTGAGTTTTTTTTTACATAATCCCTCTTCGCTTCAATTCCCAAAAACACCTACTTGTTGCAGCAATATCGGCAGCAGCATTGTGTGCATCCTCAAAAGATTCCCCAAACAAAATATCGTACAACTCCTCCAATTTAGGCCATTTGTAACCATATTGACCAGGAATCTTACAAAAGTCGGTTGTAGATTTCATCGTGCAAATCAAATCTTTTGAAGGGATTCTGTTTCTAAAACCATTTCGGAGAAATTCAGCTCCCATGATTTTTTCATCAAAACTCATATTGTGCGCCACCAAATGAGTAGACTCCTTGATTTGGTGCTGAAAATGCGCCAAAACCTCCAACAAATCCTCTCCTTCTGCTAAAGCTCGCTCAGTCGAAATGCCATGCACTTTCGCAGCTCCAATAGGTATTCTAAAACCTACGGGTTTGATAATGTGATCTCTTTGTTCTATTTGGTTGCCTTCATTGTCATACGTTGCCCAAGCCAATTGTACGAGTCTTGGCCAGTTATCTACTTGGGTGACAGGAGCTTTCCAGTTTTTTGGTAAGCCAGTTGTTTCGGTATCGAAAAATAAATACATAAGCTATATTATAAATTTATGCTGCAAAATAGTTAATTCTCCTCAATTTTTGTGGATGCAAGAAGACTCCAAGATTTTGACTCTATAAAAGATTAATTTTTAGCGACCCAATAAGTAAGCCTCCAAAGCCTTATCACATTTCTGCCAACAAACTTCAAAAGTTTTTAGACGGTCAATTTGTTTTTAGGTCATTCTCAAATGGAATTATCAGTAATTTTGCGGGACAAACAAACAAACGATTAGAGAAGTAGAATGTTGATTGGCGAACAATTGAAGTCTATCAACATTCATTTGACACATAAAGAAAACCAACAAACGATATGCAGAAAGAAATCCAATTGTTTAAACCCCATTTGAATACTCCACAAACCTACAAAGGCGGCAAATCCAAAAGTGAAATTACCTCCAATAAAAAGGTCTACAAACTTTCCTCCAATGAAAATCTATTGGGCTCTTCACCAAAAGCTATTGCAGCGATTCAAAAACACATTCACAGTCTAAACGAATACCCCGACCGC
The DNA here is from genome assembly GCA_045105835.1 of Chitinophagales bacterium. GTDB lineage: Bacteria > Bacteroidota > Bacteroidia > Chitinophagales > UBA2359 > JAUHXA01. Next base: position 2,164 of record JBGCDY010000630.1, on the reverse strand, counting down.
AAGGACGATAGGTTAAGAGGTGTTTTAAGTGAGTTTTATGAAGGTAAATTGAGTGCCTCACAATTCATCACAACCAATAGTGGTGTGGGAATGTTGGAGCTGATTATACGTGCTTTTTTGGGCAAAGGTTTGGAGTGTATAGTATCAAATCCATCTTTTGCGCCCTATATGATGTTTACCAAAAAAGTAGAAGGCAATGTGGTTGATATACCTTTGGTGGGAGACAATTTTGACTTGGATGTGCAGGGAATTGTAGCAGCTATCAACGACCGTACACGTCTTATTTTTCTGACGACTCCAAACAATCCTACGGGAACACACATCGCCAAATCACAGATTGACGAATTGATTGCACAGCTTCCAGCGCATGTTATTTTGGTGATAGATGAGGTCTATTTTCAGTTTGCAGAAGCAGCGGATTACACAAGGGCTTTGCCTTATGTTTTGGAGGGAAAAAATGTGATTGGGGTCAATAGTTTTTCGAAGGCTTATGGTTTAGCAGGTTTGCGGGCAGGGTATGCCTATTCGACTGCTAAGATTGCAGAGTATGTGAGCTTGTTGCGTCGTCCTTTTATGTTGAATACTTTTGTGATTGAAGGAGTGATTGCAGCTTTGGGAGACAATGAGTTTATCGAACGGACGGTTGGGGTAATCCGTGAGGGCAAAAAGTATTTGTATCCTGAATTGGACAAATTGAAAGTTAAGTATTGGAAGAGTGAGGCGAATTTCATTTTGATGAAACCTGATATGCAAGATATTGTTTTTGAAGAGAGAATGCTGGAGGAAGGGATTATGGTTCGACCTGCGGCTGGTTTTGGTGCGCCTGGTTGTATTCGGGTGACGATTGGTACGGAGGAGGCAAACCGTGCTTTTATTGCAGCATTGAAGAAAGTAGTTGATTAGGAAGGCTCAAATTCAAGGCGGAAGTGTTTGATTTAGAATTGATTAAAATCTTGATTGACCTGGGTTGCTTTCAAACTCATAGTCATTGGATATTTTGTTTCGCCTTAGATTTTAGCCTGAATAATTCATGAAATTGTGTCTACTGTTGAAATTCCGTAGAGACGTTGCACTGCAACGTCTCCTATTATGATTTGAAAATCAAGGTTCTTTGATAGGTTTTGTTTTCTAACTATCATACAAATGAAAACATTGTGTTCAAAGGTTTTGTAGTCCTAAGACGTTGCAGTGCAACGTCTCTACGAAATCTATGAATTATTCAGGTTAGGCCTATTGGTGTTTTACTTTTGAAGTGAAATAGTTTAGGTGAGAGTTGGCAGAAGGTTTCTACTCAAAACCAAATCTGTCTTGTAGCGTTAGAAAACTATATTTGTCAAAAAGAAAAACAACAATTTATATGAAATACAATTCATTGAATCCCGAAGAGGAAAGAGTCTTGGTTCGTAAAGGAACCGAAATGCCTTTTAGAAGTGAATTTTACCACCACAAATTAGAGGGTACATACATTTGTCGTCAATGTGATGCGCCTCTGTACGATTCAAAGGACAAATTTGCATCGGGTTGTGGTTGGCCGAGTTTTGACGATGAGATTGCAGGAGCTGTCAGAAAGGAAACGGATGCCGATGGTCGAAGAACCGAAATTTTGTGCGAAAATTGTGACGGTCATTTGGGGCATGTGTTTGTTGGAGAACAGTTTACCGAAAAAAATACCCGTCATTGTGTAAATTCTGTTTCGATGAAATTCATCCCAAAGGGTGAAGCATTGCCAGTGGTGAAAGATGGGGAGTAAGTGTGGAGATTGGTGACTGGTGACTGGTGACTGGAGATTGGTGACTGGTGACTGGTCACTGTGTTAGAACATTTTTACTTAAATTGAAAACCAAATAAAAATCATGAATCATAACAATACAGAAAATTTAGAAGTCGCCACTTTTGGCGCAGGGTGTTTTTGGTGTGTTGAAGCCGTTTTTCAGAGATTGAATGGTGTGCATTCTGTTGTGTCAGGCTACTGCAATGGGCATGTCGAGAATCCGACCTACAAACAGGTTTGTGGTGGAAATACTGGTCATGCAGAGGTGGCGCAGATTACGTTTGACCCTTCGGTGATTTCTTTTGAAGAACTATTGGAGGTGCTTTGGACGACCCACGACCCGACGACATTGAATCGACAAGGTGGAGATGTTGGCACACAATACCGTTCAGG
>JBGCDY010000629.1:0-2516 GCA_045105835.1 Chitinophagales bacterium | reverse complement strand
AACTGAAAATTGTAATTGAAGGAGATATTATCAACGATAAGGTATTCTCTTTTATTAATGAAAATATAGGGCTTTCTTTAGGAGAACAGGCAAAGTTTTTTACATCCGAAATATTAGATTCAATTCATTTTGGGGTAAATGAAAGTTACGAAACGGATATTTCATTTAAAGATAGAAAAACTGCTCAGTCAACTATTGCTAAGTCAAGAAGTGGTTTTGAAATAAAGCCGTTCACCTATATAAATGAAAGCCTTATAGAAAGAAACCTAACAACAAATATTCCTTCGAAAGAATCAATAAAAGAAGCTATTAAGCTACATTTTATGAAAGTTAAAAACGAAATCTGATGAGTTCAAAAATAGGCATTAGAAAAATTCTAAAAGATCATTTGGCTACTTTAGTTGATCAAAATACAAACAAACCTGGAGGGGATGATATTAGCTATTTCCTTTTACTACCTTTTATTATATCTTTTTGCATTGTATTTTGTTTCGATTTTGATTTTAAAGAAAATTCTGAGTTAAAAAAAACGCTTATTAGTAGCCTTGCAATTTTCGTCGGTCTGTTATTTAATGCTTTAGTTATGATTATAAACATGACTAAAGATTTAGACAAAACTACATCTGCATATGAAATATCTTGTCAATTAATATCTAACATATCATACTCCATCATAATCGTATTTCTTGCAGTAACTTTAATTCTATTTAGATTTTGGGAGCTTCCTTATTTAATTTCCACTTCATTTTTACCTACAACAAGTCAAATTATTGACTTGCTGATTCTATTTTTGTTATTTAACTTTTTTTTTACATTTTTCATGGTTATGAAAAGGACTTATCTTATTATAAACATAAGATAAGTCCTTTTCATATCGTACGACTATTCCATTTACTCCATCACAATTTCACCCCATTCATATACTTTCGCCATTTCTCAATCGCTCGTTCCATATCCTCAGGCAGTTCCGACTCAAAATACAACTCCTCTTCTGTAACAGGATGTGTAAAACCCAAAATCTTGGCGTGCAGTGAATGTCGCTGAATAATCTTAAACGCATTATCTACAAACTGTCGGTATTTGGTGTAAACCGTTCCCTTCATAATCTTATCACCTCCATACTCTGCATCGTTGAACAAAGGATGTCGAACAGACTTGAAATGCACCCGAATCTGGTGTGTTCTTCCCGTCTCTAAACGGCATTCCACCAAAGTCACATAGCCAAAACGCTCCAAAACCTTGTAATGGGTCACTGCATGTTTGCCTCTGTCTCCCTCAGGGAAAACATCCATCACTTTTCGATAACGCAAATTACGTCCCACATGCCCAGTAATCGTGCCTTCTGCTTCCTTCAAGTCTCCCCAAACCAAAGCATAATAACGGCGTACCACCGTATGGTCAAAAAACTGTCTGGCAAGATGGGTCATTGCAAAATCTGTCTTAGCAATCACCATCAAACCCGTTGTATTTTTGTCAATTCGATGCACCAAACCAGGTCTTCTCAGTCCTTCAATTCCATATTGATTGACAGGTAAATGCTCAAAATGATGCAACAAACCATGCACCAAAGTTCCTGTATAATTGCCACTTCCAGGATGCACTACCACTCCAGCAGCCTTATTGACCACCATCAAATACTTATCCTCATACACAATATCCAAAGGCATTTCCTCAGCCACCAACTCATACTTGCCCATGGGCTTTGGCATCACGATTTTTATCTCATCATCAGGGTTGATTTTGTAGTTTGACTTCACCGCCTTTTCGTTCACCAATAGACAACCTGCCTTTGCCGCATTCTGAATCTTCGTCCGACTATTGATACTAGTACGGTGAAAAACATATTTGTCGATACGAATAGGTGACTGTCCAGGGTCCACCTTCAATGAATAATGTACATAAAGTTCTTCTTCTTCTTGGTTATCTTCGTCCATCTGTTTATTTTGAAGCTCGTCACTCATTGAAGTATTTATTTATTTTTGAATCCACAAAATTAAACATAATGCAGCGTTTATACTATTCTTTGACTACAATACTCTTATTGGTCTTCTGTCCACTCTTTTAGCAGGTGAAGGAATCACCATCACAAAAGTCGGATTCGCAAGACCTTCAACAAGATGCAAAAGATAGCAATGATGCATTTGTTGACCTTCAGCGGGGAGATTCGGGAATACGTGTGATGTTCTACAATGTTGAAAACCTATTTGACACCCGTGACGATAGCATCAAAAGGGATGACGATTTCACACCAAGAGGCATCAAAGGTTGGGGAAGTCGAAAATACTATACCAAGCTTCAAAACATTTACCGAACCATCATGGGAGTTGGAGGCTGGGAACCGCCCGCTATCGTAGGTTTGTGTGAGGTAGAAAACATTTTTGTACTGCAAGAACTCATCAGCCGAACGCCCTTGCGAAAATTGGGTTATGATATCATTCACGAAGAATCTCCTGACCGAAGAGGCATTGACGTAGCCATGCTTTACCGCCCCAGCAAATTCCAACCCATCCGATACA
>JBGCDY010000628.1:0-7028 GCA_045105835.1 Chitinophagales bacterium | reverse complement strand
AATATCATTTACCTCTTTTTCCGAATACAACAGTGCTTTATAATTTTTCCCACGAATAGAGACATCTCTTGTCGCTTCTTCCTCCAGTTCTTCTGATACTTCTAATGAAGAATATCCTTCATCGTAAACAGGTGCAAAGCCTAAAAAACGAGAAGGCAAGTCTTGAAGATTTGCCTTCCTATTTTGTTGATATTGGCGCAAAGTAGCCGAATAATGGTACCGAATCGAGTAGTCTTTCAATAAATAGGGCATGTCACTGTAGGCTGTTCTAAAAGAAGCCTCTTGGGTCAATAGTGCTTCAAAAGGCAATTCTAAGAGTTGACTGTCAGGAAGAATCAATAGAGATTCCACTTTGTTTTCTACTAATTTGTCTTCAATAGGCGCAATAAGGATTTGATACAATTGATATGCTTCGTGCACATACGTTTTGCGGTTCATGCCCAAAATCCCCTCGTCAATAAAAGTATTTATCAAATCATAAAATCCAACCGATATCTCCATTTGTTGAAGAAAAACCTGCTTGGACAGTATGCACAAAATATAGAGCGAATTTTCAGTCAGGGTATAAGAAATTGCCCCTTCACCAATAGGCAATTGGTTTTGAATTTCTTGTAGGCTAATTTCAGTAGTTTGATGTTTCAATTGAAGGTATTCGGGATGATTTTGTTCTATTTCTTTTATCATTTGATGATAACGAACCTGAAGGGAGACCAACTCTTCGGCATACTGATCAAACCTTTCTTCTTGAAAACCATCCTCGCTTCTCTGCAAGGTTGTTTGGTATTCATTTATTTGAGATTGGAGTGTTCGAAGTTCTTTTAGTTGCTTGTTAGGAATTGTGGACAATTGCAGAGCCTCAAGGTCTTGTATGGTAAGCAATAGGCTGTGTACTTTGTTTTTTTCTGAAAAAGAAAAAATTTGCTCCAAGAAGGCTCCACCTGGTTCTAACAAATAAAGTTCGTACAATATATCTGTAGCAATCTGGTAAATTTTTGTTATTTCTTGTCCCAATTTCAGTTGATCTTTTGTCTCAAAAACAACTGTACGGGCATTCCCAATAAGCTGCTGAATGTTCACAAAAAGTAGAAGGGCAGCATCTAAATAAGCCCTTGAACGATTCTCTTTGCAGTAATGTAAATAAACATTTAATTGCAATTCATACAATTCCAAATTTAAGGAATAAACCTCTTCTTTTTGATTTAAAACAATTTCGGATAAATACTCATTTGCTTTTTTAAGTTGTCTCAAAGCAGTAGCCCAATCTCTCTCTATCCGAGAGATCTTCGTCTCTAAGATATAAGCATAAGCTAATTGAAACACTGCACTTTTGGGTAATACTTCTCTCGACTTTTTCGCAAATATTTTCGCTTCCTTCAAACGATTGTTTTGCTTCAACAAACCTGCCCATCTGAAATAAGAATTGGAAAGCCACCTGTAATTATTTTCATCTACTTTTTTTTGTAATTGGATAGCTTTTTCAAAATATTCATTGGCTTCGTTCCAATTGCCCAGCTTGGCTTTCATTCTCGCCAAATCAAAAAACGTACTTGTCAATTCTCTATCTTCTATCCCTATCTTTTGTTTGAGGTTGATGGCTTTTTCAAAATCAATAATCGCTTCCTCATAATGCCCCTCTTGTCCTTTAATAGTCCCTATTATCATAATTGGATTGATAATATGTGGATGCTCATTACCATATTGTTTTTCGCATAAAGTAATGGTTCTGCGTAAATAAATTTTAGAAAGGTAAAATTGCCTCAAATGAAAATAAATATGCCCCATTGTTTGATACACATATATCGTCTCTACTTTTCTCTCTATAAGTTTAGTATGAGGCAAGGCTTTGAATAAAAAGGTTAAGCCAATGATGTATTTATTCGTATGGGTACAAATACTGGCAAGTGCATTATACGATTTTACTATAATGGCTCTATTCTTCAATGCTTGAGCCATACTTAGTGCCTCTTGAGCCTCCTTCGTTGCTTCGTCGTAATTAGATTGGTAAAAATTACAAAAAAACAATCTGTAATGAAATTCTGCCTTTAGCTCATGTATTCCTTTTATTTTTTGATAACACAACTTCAATTCTTCCTCCCCTATAGCTTTCGCCTCTTTGATATGATTTCGTGCGCTTAACCAAATTGTCATTCTATAACGACACCATAAATATTTCTCCCAACTTTCAACTTTCAAATACAGTTTGGAGGCTGTATCGAATACCTCATAATAGTCATTGAAGTTATTTTGCTGAAAGAGTGCCTCTCCTTCCCTAAATAAGACATCTGCTTGTTCAATAATTTGATAAAATTCATTGTTGTCCATAGGCTAAAAATATAGAATTCATTACTCATATAAAGTGCTATTTATCAGTTTAAAACATTTTCATTACAAAAATATTAACTGAACAATGCAGCAAATATAGCAATTACCACTCCCCCAACAACAACATAGAACTCTCATACTTAGGCGGCAAATCTTCAGCAATTAATTGCCGTTTGGCATACTGAAGTGCTTGGCGGTAGCTATCCTCTTGATAGCATCTTCATTATAGCTGTATATTTTTCGACTAGAACAGCTACAATAAGGACAAATACACTCAAATTATTTATTGAACTAAACAAAACAAAAAACCGCAAGCCGTTTTTCAACAGCTTGCGGTCAAAATAAAGTTTCTTACTTATAATCGTTAAGTCCCCGTTTACTTCGAGTTCTGAATCGTGTTTAAGGTTTTCTGTTAAAATAGTAAAACGTTTGCCTACTAGTATTTTATCACCCTTTATCTGTCACGTAATGGAGGAAACAGAGGAAAAAAAAATAATACAATAATTAACTGATAACGAATTATTTATAAGCAAACAGTCTGCCTACATAAAAATTGATAATCAATTTTTAGATCTCACTTCTCATTTCTTTTGTCCAAACTCCCTCCTAGCAAATTCCGCAAAACTTGTTGGCTCACTGCCCACTATATTCTTAAAATCACCTGTCACTTCCTCTTCTGAGCCTGCTTTCACCCTGTCGTACAACCAGATACAGTATTTAGCAGCATCAGCACTCCAACCTTTTTCCACCATCTTGTTGACATAACCTTCATTCGTCATATCTCTGTATTTGGTCTCTCTACCAGAAGCCTCCCCTATCGCAGCAGCAACCTCATCGAAGCCAATCGCTTTAGCCCCTGTCAAAGAATAAATTTTGTCAACGTGTCCATCCGTTGTGAGAATTTCTGCAATGGCAATCCCCAAATCCTTCAAATCAAAATAAGCTACTTTGGCTTCGCCCGTTGGCAAGCAAATTTCATCGTCCTCTAAGGTTGTTCCCAGCCAAGTATGGAAATTTTGCATATACCAAGCAGGTCGGATAATGCAGATATTCGCATCGCTATTCCTCAAATCTTGCTCAATTTGGTAAAGGGGTTTTCCTTTGTAGGTACCTGATGTTCCCCCAGATTGAAACAACACAAAATCAATTCCTGCTTTTTGGACTGCCTCCATCAATTCTCTAGCAATAGCGGGATCTTTTTTGGGAGGAGGAGCAATAAAAAACAATTTGTTTACACCTTTCAATGCCGCATCGTAGGTGCTTTTATCCAAATAATCGAAGAAAACATAGTCTGTATCATCACCAAGTTTGGCTTTTGCTTTTTTGATATCTCTTACTGCGGCAGTAGGTCTCACTCCTTTTGCCTTCAATGCTTCGATGGCATTTGAGCCAGCATTACCTGTTGCCCCTATGATTAAGATTTTCATTTCGTGATTGGTTTATAAAAAGTAAAATTGTTTTAATTGACACGCATTTCTGCTCCTTGAACTTCCACAACAGGTTTTCCAAACTCGCCATAAGCTACACCAGTAGGATAGGCAACCTGAATCTTGTTGTCATACAAAGCTTTAATAACTGCATCATTGACCTTTGGATTCGCTACCCAATATTTTTTAGGATCCAAGGCAAAAGACAAACTCAATTTGATGTAGTGTTCGCCATAATCGCTGAGGTACATAAAAGGTTTGATGCTCGAATCTATCTCAGGAATGGCATAAACTGTATCTGTAATCAACTGCTTGACTTTGAAAAAATCTTCAGTATAAGGTACATTCACTTTAACAGCCATTTTTCGATTGGGAAGTGTAGAAAGGTTCTGAATCGTACCATTCAAAATCATACTATTGGGAATAATCAACATGGTATTGTCAAACTCCTTGAAAATGGTGTGGAAAATCTGAATCTCTTTTACAAAGAGCCACTTGCCCTGCAATTTCACCTCATCGCTTACTTTAAAGGGGCGTAAAACCAAAATCAAAACACCTGCTGCAAAATTGCTCAAATTGCCCTGTAATGCCAAACCAACTGCAAAACCCATTGCAGCCAAAATACCTACAAATGAGGTCGTTTCTATTCCCAAAATTCCAGCCACACTAATGACCAACAATACTTTTAATCCAAGATTGACGATAGAGTGAACAAACGATTGTATTTCAGGAGTTGCAACCTTTGATTTCTGAATAGAAATCTCTACAAATTTATTGATACGATTGATAACCCACCACCCAATAACCAGCACTAAAAGAGCCATAAATGCTTTTGGGGCATAATCAACTCCCAACTTGAGAAGTTGTTCAAGATAAGTATTTGCTTGTTCCATAAAAGACTATTATTTTTTATTTGGTTAATAAAGAAAAAAATATACGATTTAATTAAAAAGTGACATTGTATTTAATCAGTAACTGCTCGGCAAAACTCACTCCTCTCCCTATCTCCCATTGTTCTGTAGAAGTATTAAAATCCGATTTTTGAACCAAAACATCGTAATCATAGAATAAACGGAGCATCATAGAGAGTTGGATATTTTTGAATAAATTAACCGCTATGTTGGCATTTAAATCAATATCTATTCTTTCAGGGTGATCGAGATAGTTTGAGAAGAGGTTTAGCTTAGAGGTGAGTACTACTTTTTGATTTAAATAAGTATCGCTGTAATTCACGGCAGCGAAAGACCCAAATTGGTGGTCCACATTTCTAAATTCTACCACCACATCATTTTCATATCTCACAGGATTTCCATGAAAACCCAATCGTGCTATATCATCATCCAATACCAAGACACTTTTATAAGCAAGAGGGGCATAGAATATAGAAACCTTCTGATTCGGTTTGTAGTCAATCCCTGTTGCCAATTGGATACGTGCAGGAGCAAATAGTTTCGCAATCAAGCTCGTGTTTTCGACAGTAGAAGTATCCCTCAGTAAGTTGCCTGGATAAGTTGGCAAGAATTGACTATTGAAATTGAGTTCAGCTGCATAATAGAATTTAGATCCTTCTTTGGTTTTATTGCCCACTTTGGAGGTAACCTGCAAATTGTCGATTGTTTTTTGGAAAGGGATTTTTTTACCACTTGGCAAAACTCCAGAACCCAATTTTTGGATTCCAAATTGCCAAAAAATCGTATTGTCCCACGCTACTCTATTTTTTTTATAGTTGGCAAAATAACCCACACTACTTCCAAAACCAATTTGGTTCAAGCCTCCTCCTACTGTAGGATTAATGTGTAGAAGCTGCCCCAAATCAAAACCTATTCCAGCACCTTTGGTCCAATATTTAGGAATAGAATCTGTGACGACCTCTGTCTGAGCAGCCGAAAAAGAAGAGTAGAATAAGCTTAAGAAGGCAAACAATAGTAAAGAATCTCTCATTTGTAAAAGATTTTGTAAAGGTTTAGAAATTTAATATCTGCTTGACATTAAAAAAATGTGCTCAAGTGAGGCGCACTCTTGTTTTCACTATTAATCAAGACATATTATCTAAATAAGTCCTTAATGTTTTTTCCGTTATCATTCCGAGTAATTTTCCATTTTTCACAACAGGTAAACAAGCGATAGCACTGTTTCTTAACCGTTCTGCTAATTCCAAAAAACCCATACTGGGATGAATCACTTCTGTATCAAAAAGCATAATATCTTCAACAACAATTGTTTCTCCAACCGATATAGCATTGTTCAAGCCTTGCAGTTTGGGCAAATTGAAGTCAGCTACTAATCCTAAGTAATTCCCCTTCTCATCTTCAACTGCCATAAAAGGCAATTTTTCCCATTTCATCACCTCTATTGCCAATTCAACAAGATCCTTTTTGTGAACGGTTAATAGACTGGTCTCCATTAATTCTTCTGCTTTCAAGCCAATAGGCAAGTAAGGCTTCAAGCCCTCTACCTGAGGCAATTCCCAAGTATGAACAGGTTTTTCCTCCCACTGATTATGGATGATATTAGAAGTCAGTATAGCCAATGCTTCTTCCTGTGAAGCTTTATTGAGTAGGTTGTTATATGCAGACAACATCCAACTTGCACCGCTCGTCTTTTTCTTAGCTCGTGCTTCAATAATTCCTAAGTAAAAATCAATATCTTCATGATCTACCCTTCTACTTTCCAAGCCTTTTCGAGCAAGAGGAATTAGTTCTTTTATTAAAAGCTCGCTCGCTCCCATTTTTTTCCCATTCAGCCAAGTCAGCTCAGAGTGAATACCGTACTTAGCTGCTTTTCCAAAATTATCTTTGACCTCCGCAAAAGAAATCCTTTCTCTAATATCACTCACTTCATCCATTAGTCCAATCATCAAGCCCCACCACAAAGCTGCATTTGCGATTTCATCGACTACAGTAGGCCCGGCAGGCAACATTCTATTTTCAATCCGCAAATGAGGTTTGCCATTCGGACTAATTCCATAGCAAGGTCGATTCCAACGATAGACAGAAGAATTGTGTATCTGCAAAGCCTTCAATAAGGGTATTTCCCCTCTTTTCAAGACCTCTAATGAATCTTCGTCTATTTCCCCTCCCAAAAGAACTCGAAAGCGACCAACATCCTCCTTATAAATATCTAATACCCCATCCTTTATCCAATCATCTCCAAAAATAACTCTAGGCCTTTGAGCCCTTAGGTATTCACTCGAAATACTAGTATCCGAAGCCTGTTGATAAAGTATCATTCGAGATTCATGCCACAGACGCTTGCCAAATACAAGGGGTGAGATCGGAA
>JBGCDY010000627.1:0-3784 GCA_045105835.1 Chitinophagales bacterium | reverse complement strand
TTTTCCGTATAATTATTTGGCTATCATTCGGTTATATTCGCTTCAAAACAAAACCGAACTATACGCCAATCCAAAAGCCACACTGTTGAAGCTGTCTCCTGAGCGAATTGCCTCTTCTCCAAAACGTTCTACAAACACATTTCGGACCACAGGCACAAGTGAACTACCACCAGTCATAAACACACTGTCGACATCTGATGCCTCTACAAAGGCATCTTCGAGGAAGGTATCGAGGTAATTGCCAATCTGTTGGATGTCTTTATCCACAAATTGGTTGAACTCCGAACGGGTGATTTTTTGGTGGATTTCGATGTGGGCTTGGTCAAAATCAATCGTGGTTTCGGCGTGTTTCGAAAGGTTGATTTTTGCGCCTTCGATGGATTCGAGGAGTGGATAACCCAAGTTTCGTTCGACGAGGGTAATCAATCGGTTGAACTCGCTGCTGTATTTGGTCAGGTAAAAGAAGTCGTCCAATTCCTTCCGTACCTTTTCGCTTTTGAAGTAGTTGAGGTCTTGCCAAGCACACAGTCTTCGGAAGTAATGGCTGGGTACTTCCAATGTTTTGTTCATGGATTCGTATTGCAGCCCATAGCCAAAATACCGCACCAATTTGCGCCACATCACCTCCGCATCAAAGTCATCTCCTCCAATATGCACACCACCTTTGGCAATCATGTCTGACATTCTATCAGCTTGGTGAATCTTTTTGGGGTTCAACTGCATCAGCGTAAAATCAGAAGTACCACCTCCTAAGTCTGCCACCAATACCATTTCGGGTGATTGCAGTTCTCGCTCGTAGGTGAAAGCCGCAGCAATTGGTTCATACTGAAAATGCACCTTTTGAAAGCCCGCAATTTTTGCCGCTTTCAAGAGACGTTCTTGCGCTAAAGCATCCTTTGCAGGCTGCTCGTCAAAAACGACAGGTCGCCCAAAAACAGCTTCGGTTACCTTTTCGCCCACCAAATCATCGGCTTTTTGTTTGAGTTCTCCCAAAATGAGTGCCACAAAATCTTCCAATTTGTAGTTGACTTGGTAGATGGTCGTTTCGGTAAAGGATGCATTGGGCAGTGCCGATTTGATGGAGCGCATCAAGCGTCCTTTCATGGAGTTTCGCAGGAATTTCTGCAAGCCTTCTTTGCCAATCATGTATTCTCCTCGATGTCTTTGGGGAAAGGGAAAGTGCAAAATAGAGGCATCTATAAAGGAGTGAATGACTTCGTTTTTCTGCTTGTCAAAAATCGCTAAAGCGGAATTACTCGTTCCGAAATCAACACCATAAACGTAACGGGACATGTTTTTGGGGGAATTATAAAGAGTGAATAAGGAAATGAATGAAAAATTCTTTGGTAACGGCGATTTCAATCGCTGACACTTTAGTAACGAATGAAAATTAAAATAACTTGTCCCGAGAACTCGGGAAGAATTAAAATGAAAAATTACTACTTCTTCAGATAGTTGAAAATTTCAAATGCAGAACTTATTTTTTACACTTCACTTACACAAGGTTTTTGGGGAATAGGTTGAAGAAAAAAATTGTAAAAATCAAGCTGTTTTCACATTCTATCTGCAGCGATTGAAATCGCCGATACAGAAAAAATAATGGGGCTACCTACCAATAAAAGCCTGTTTTGCCAATACCTCACCATTTGTATCCTCCGCATTTTCCATAAACCAAAGCGGATAGTATTCTCCATCCACCCATTTGTTCACGAAACTTGAATAATAGGGACTTCCAGGATTGCCCGATTGACCACCAGGATAGATGCCATACGCCTGAATGGAATCACCCAACTCCACGACCATTCTCCAAGAAGGGCCATGTCTTTGGCTCGTTGCATTCAAGATACCTCGGTGTCCACTCGTTGCCAAACCTTCCAAACTAAAAGGCATGATGCGTGCCAAGTGACTGATAGTCGTTCCTTTGTAGTTACCCCAAGTATATTCCTTTGCATTGTTGACTTGCCAATTGTCCAATGCTGATACCGCATCCGAAAAAGCCCTTTGTGCCAATATTGCAGCATTTTCTTTTTCAGGCGTACCCTTGATGTCGAGCAATTGGTGATTGGGTTGGGTCGTATAGAGTTGGATGGTTGGATAGATTTGTGGGTACTCAACAGGCGTAATGGCTTCGGCAGCTTTGACCTCATCCCAAATCAAGTCAAACAGATTTTTCCACAAGGCTTCAAAAATGGAAGGTGCAAGTTGTTCAACAGAATTTTCGTAGTTCCACTCTTTCAAGAGGTTGTAAGATAATTTTTCTTTTTCATTTAAAGTAGAATCGTTCAAATAACTCAAAATCACAGGCAATACTTCTGCTGCTTTCAAATTGTAATTGTCGTTTTGCAGTTTTTTCATGTCAGCGACTTCAATATTCTTCAATCGGGTCAATTGCTGATTCAAACGACGGTTTCGGTAAAATTCAAAGCGTCCATTGTAGTAGTAAGGATAGTCCACACTTGCAGGGTGTTGGTTTGCAGAACTCACAAAACCCCTTGCCGGATTGACAATGTGTGGGTTTTGTTCCTGTGGAATGTAGGCTTGCCATTGTTCCGAAGAATAACTCCCATCTTGTACCATCTTGCCTTGCCCCTGTTTTTTGACAGGAAATTTACCTTGATGCCACATCGCAATCGTGCCATCTTTCGCTGCAAAAGCAAAGTTTTGGGCGGGACATTCATAGGTTTTGATGGCATTCTTGTAGTCTTCGTAATTCTTGGCTCGGTTCAATAAATAGAAAGTTTTGAACTCATTGGAGCCTTCATGGGCTTTCCAACGCAATGCCATATTCTGTTTGGGGTTTTCAGCATCTTCATAGCTCACGGGTCCTATGTGGGTATATACCACGGTGTCCATTACTACTTTTCCCCCTTTCACCTTGATTTCTTCGATTCGTTGGCTCGTTTCCAACCATTCTCCATCAAATTGGTATTCTTTTTTGTCTGCTTCATCTTTGAACTTGATTCTATACCAATCGGCTACATCACGCCCTGCATTGGTCACGCCCCAAGCGATGTCTTTATTGAAGCCAATCACTACTCCTGGAGAACCAGGAAGTGATGCACCATAGACATTCATGTCAGGCGTTTGGAGTTGACATTCGAACCATATGGAAGGCAGATTCAATGCCAAATGTGGGTCACTGCAAAGGATGGGATTGCCCGATTTTGTTTTGTCGCCACTTACCGCCCAATTATTACTCCCATTGTCGGGGTCAGGTTTGGTGAAAAGGGCTGGACTCAAAAGTGCTTGGTCTTTTTTGTCTTGTTTGAAATCTCCTATTGAAGCAGCACTCGTGTCTATTTCTACCGCTTCAAAATCCCATTCCGTGTTGGTCGGAATAATTGGGTCGATGCCTTTGGGAAAATCAGGATACATGAGCTTGAAGTAATCTTTGCCAAACAATTGAAGGGCATTGCTCATTTCCACATCCGTTTGACGAAAAGATAAATCCCTTGCCATATAGGTGTACAGATAGGCAATATTGGCAAATGTCCATTTTTCGGGTAAATAACTAAATAGTTTGAACTCCAATGGCATGTTTCGGTAGTTCAAACTTTCGATATAGGTATTGATTCCATCCAAATAAGCCTGTGCCGCTACCATTGAAGCAGGGTCTGCTTTGATTTTCTCCTGTACTTTTTCGGCTGCAAAGCCCATTCCCAATCGTCTTTGTTCTTTGTCGTAGTCCAATACCGATTCTCCAATGATTTCAGACAGCCTTCCCGATGCTGCTCGTCCCTGAAAATCCATTTGCCAAAGTCGAAGTTGGGCAGTCACATACCCC
>JBGCDY010000626.1:0-4724 GCA_045105835.1 Chitinophagales bacterium | reverse complement strand
CCTCAAGCCAGTATTGCCTTGGGAATGATTATGGTAGCAGCTTGTCCTGGCGGCAATATCTCCAATTTTATCGCTTTACTTGCCAAAGGGAATGTGGCATTATCGGTGGGAATGACCGCATTTGTGACCATTTTAGCTACCTTCATCACCCCCTTCAATTTTGCCTTTTGGGGCAATATGATTCCCGAAACGGCGGAATTATTGACGGTCATTCACCTGAGTTTTGGTGAAATGCTCCGAACTGTCTTGATGCTTCTCGGATTCCCTTTGATTGTCGGAATGTGTTTTGCCCATTATTTCCCCCAAATCACTGCAAAAATCAGCACTCCAATTCGGATTCTTTCCATCTTGTTTTTTGCCGCTTTTGTAGTAGTTGCCTTTGCCACCAATATTGAGTTTTTCTTGGAGTACATTCACCTTATTGCAGGTTTTGTGTTAATTCACAATGCAATTGCATTGTTGAGTGGTTATGGACTCGCAAAAGCAATGAGACTTTCGCATCACGATGCTAAAACCATTTCCATCGAAACAGGCATTCAAAACTCAGGCTTGGGTTTGGTGCTGATTTTCAACTTTTTTGGTGGATTGGGGGGTATGGCAATCGTGGCAGCATGGTGGGGAATTTGGCACATGGTGGCAGGACTGAGTTTGGCTTGGTGGTGGGGTAGGATAGAACACTGATGAAATAGATTGAAATGATAGGCTCTGATTTTTTAAACTGTCCTAATCCGTTCTATCCCAATCGCACACTGATGGAACAGATTGAAATGATTTGCACTGATTTTTTAAACTGTTCTAATCCATTTTATCCATCAAATCAGTCTCCCATCAATAACTCAATGGCACACTGATGAAACAGATTGGAATGATAGGCTCTGATTTTTAAACTGTTCTAATCCGTTCTATCCATCAAATCAGTGTCCTATCCCAATGGCACACTGATAGAACAGATTGAAATGATAAACGCCGATTTTTTATCTTTTTCAATCTGTTCTATCAGTCAAATCAGTGTCCCATCCAATCAACTACAAATACACCTCCGCCAACAATCGACTCAAATTGCTCAAAAACACTTCATAGTCCTTGAAGCCCAATTTTTCGACATCTTCATTGTATTTTTTGTGGAGCGCATTATCAGACTTGCTTGAAGGAATGCACAAATATTTGGTTTCTTGTTTGCGGGTATAATCGCCCAAAGTGGAATACAATCGGTCAATATCCATTTTCACCAATACAGCCGCTGCCGTACCTTCGCCTTTGCGAGAGATGTCGTAAGCAGTAAAAACATAGTTGGCATCCTCACCATGAAACTTTGAAGTGGATTTCTTCGTGTAGATTTCTTTTTTCTCCAAATTGTTTCCCATTGCAGCTCCGTCATTCTCCGCATAGTCAGTAGTCAAGTAGTTGTACTCTGTTGAAGTCATGGCTTTTACGGCTTCTTTTGCAGCAGCTCCTCCGCCTTCTTGTTGACAGGCATTGAAGCCAAGCGATACAAAACAAAGAAGTAGGAATAAATTTATTTTTTTCATGAGATAGCATATTTTGGTTGTAAATATTTATTTTGGTCTTTGTACCCAAGCATCCGAGTTTTCTCAAATTTCCGATGCCCAAGTCTAAGAACCGTAAAAATAACCCAAATAAGTTAAGGATTGAAGCACATATATTATATATTTTTCTTGTCATTGCTTTTCCTTCAATGCAAAGAGGGCAACAACTTAGAACATACCACAAAGCCATTGCAGCTTTCAGCTTGGGAACAAGTAGATACCTCTTGTACGGTTGGACTTGTGGCATTGGACATGGAAAAGGTGGCAGGTTTTACTGTTGAAGTAGGAGAATATCTTTTCATAGAAGATTTTATCAATTTATTGCAGCCATTAATCCCTTCAAAAACAAATTATTCCAGAAAAGATGCCCTCGAAATATTGCAGACCATAGACTATGCCATTCGCCGCATGAGAACGCAACAGGTGGAGTATGAAAGCTCTTTTAGCACCTGCATTCGCTACCGAATTTTTGACTGTGAC
Organism: Chitinophagales bacterium; assembly: GCA_045105835.1. Lineage (GTDB taxonomy): Bacteria > Bacteroidota > Bacteroidia > Chitinophagales > UBA2359 > JAUHXA01. Next base: position 2,697 of record JBGCDY010000626.1, on the reverse strand, counting down.
ATCAACAGTTTGCTCTATCTCACCATTGCCGAACACCTCGAATTACCCATTTATGGACTCGTCCTTCCTACCCACATGCTCCTGCTTTGGAAGGACAAGGAGCAAGAAATTTATTGGGAAACAACCGAAGGACAAGTGCGCTCCAAAGAATTTTACTTGGAAAAATACGGTATTGAAGCCCTGCAATCGGGGAAAAATATGGTTTTGAGTCCCCTCAGCAAAAAAGATTTATTGGCAGTCATTTCCTTCAATATGGGCAAAGCTTATGCCGACAAAGGCATTTTTGAAGAAGCCATTCGGTACAGCCTCGAAGCCATCACACTCCGCAAAGATTGGGGCAATCCTTATTCAACGATGGCAACCATTTACCAAAACATGGAACTGCCCGAAAATGCACTCTACTATAGCCGAAAAGCCATCAAATGTTTTCGTCAGGATATAGAAAGTCATAAGGTAATGGCTTGGGCTTATACTGTTTTGGGCTGTGATACAGAAGCAGAAGAGGTTTTTAAGTGGCTTTCTGTTGAAGGTTGGGATGCAAAGTAGTATCTAAAGTCGCTAAAAATACGGGAGTAGTAAATGGTGGCAATGTTAAAAAAACATAACTTATTTCTTCAAGGCAGTCACGATTTGGTGGGTTTTGATTTTTGAGGTAATTTGAAAAGTAAAAGACTTTTATACAAAGAACCAAAACAATCAAGACCATGAAAAATAAAATTTACTTTTTTTGCATCTTACTACTACTCGGAAATACTACGTTCTCACAACCAACGACTTCCAATGACATCAAGGAGATAAACGACCTTCTCTATGTTGATGCAGATTTGGTAGAAAATGACAGCCTTCAACGCTTAAACCTAATCTTGCCTACCCAACTCGACAGTTTTCCACTCTTGGTTTGGATTGGTGGTGGTGCGTGGTCTTATGTGAATCGAAATATGGAAACGGGCATCGCTAAAAGGTTTGCAGAAGAAGGTATTGCAGTAGCATCTGTGGGGCATAGATTGAGTTCCGCGGTGTGGAAAGACTCGACACTCAACAAGGGCATTCAACACCCAAAACACATTGAAGACGTTGCGGCTGCCTTTGCGTGGTTATATGAACATGCTTCTGACTATGGCTATGATACCACCAAAATTTTCTTGGGCGGTTTTTCTTCAGGCGCACATTTGGCGGCTTTGTTGAGCATGGACGAACAGTATTTGGCAAAATGGAATTTGTCTGTCGATAAAATCAAAGGAGTCATTCCGATTGGAGGCACTTATGATGTATCCCATTACCACGAAGTTTTTTTGAATGGTAGCAGAAGTGCCTTGGCAGATTCACACGTAAAAGCTGTCTTTGGCAACACCGAGGCAGATTTTGAAGCAGCTTCTCCGACGACTTATGTTGAAGAAATGTCTGTTCCTATGCTTTTGATTTCGGAAAACAACACCTTCAATTATGCTAGAATATTTGAGAATAAAATCAGGGAAACTGACTTTAGAGATTTTGAGGTTCTGCACATTCACAAAATAGGTCATGGTGCTTTGTGGAAAAATCTTGCAGAAAAACAGAGTGTTTACCGCAGTTTTATCGTTGATTTTATTAGGGCTGAAATAGACGGGTAGGAACTACGAAATACAACAAAAGACTTTTTTCTTCAAAAAACAACCCTTCGTTTTTTATCAAAAATAGTAGGCAGGATAGAATCCTGCCTACTTGTAAACAAGGTAAAACCTGTTTACGCTGGATGCATTGCCATAAGGCACGCTCCTTAGTCTGTAAAATTACTATTTTTTTCAAAAGAACAAAAAAAATATACACAATTATTTTATTTGAATGCAATTAGCAATTCACTTAAAACAAACATTTTATACTAAGTATCCTTTCTACAAATCATTCCTACCGATTCTTATCAATTATTTTTCTGTTTACCTTTTTTAATAAAGTCGTTTTTATAGTGTGAGGAGATCATGACAAACAAAAACCATTTTTTTCACCACTAAATATTATGTCTATGAACTGGCTATTTAAAAAAAGAGACAAGAATGCTCCAAAGAACTTACCTACTTCTATTCAGGACGAACTGAGCGCCCTATGGGGTGGGAATACTATTGGCTTCGAAATGGAAGGAGACGATGAAGGATTCACCTTTATTTTGGACGATTATGAAGAAGAATAGTGCCTAAAGATGAAAATTAAGTGTCAAAAATAATTGCCTTTTAAGGGTTTGAAGTTTATTCATTGAATACTTCAATATAAAAATCAGAAACCTTTGTTTCAAAGGTGGAACTTATTTTTGAAGCGTTTTTTTAATTCAATCATAGTAAGAATTTGTTTAAAAAAAGAACTGTTATTGAAATAAGATAAAAGCGGTGTCACCAGAGTAGAAAAAAATAAAACTAATGTATACTGAAAAATAAATCAAGTGCGTATTACTTAAATTATGACAAATCAAAATGTCGTTTTTTAAATACTTTATAGCCAGTTAATTGATGCGATTAACTGGCTTTTTTTATGTAGTAAGTGAGAAGACAGAAATGAGATGCGAAAAGTGAGAATTCAAATCCTTTATTGTCAAAACACTAACAATTTTATGGCTCATGGACGAATTTAGTGGAGCTTAAAGAAATTCGACCAAAACACGATTTCTGAAACTCTCAAAATCATGATATCCAAAAGCCCTTCGTTTAATCATTTTGATGCGATTATTAA
>JBGCDY010000625.1:0-5864 GCA_045105835.1 Chitinophagales bacterium | reverse complement strand
ATCGACCCTATATTGCAAAATATACACGTTTCCCAGGAGCTTTTGCTCGTGGAAATGCCAGAGCAACAAGCAGTAACCCTTCTATGTTGCGTTATGCAGAAGTCTTGTTGATTGCTGCAGAAGCAGCTGTAGAAATAGGCGATAATGGAGCGGCAACTACTTACATCAATGAGGTAAGAGCGAGAGCAAGAATGGGTGGTAATACAGCGACTGGTGCAGGTGTTTCAGTAACGGTAGCTCCGAGTGAGGTTCCTGCTGACATTACAGGAACAGTAACAGTGGATGATGTATTGGAAGAACGTAGAGTTGAGTTGGCTTTTGAGTGTAAAAGATGGTATGATATTGCGAGAAGAAAAATCGGAGGAGAGGTATTTAGTGCTTCTGGTTTGGAAGGTGCAAAACCTAACTTTGATGACAATGATTATTTATTGCCATTACCTGGTGATGAGTTGGAAAGAAATCCTAATTTGACTCAAAATCCTGGTTACTAAGATTAAGGCTCTATAGTTTTAGTCATTGCTATTGAATTTTTCTTATTCAATTCAAAATATTAAAATTAGAGGTCGTATCGTTGAGATACGACCTCTTTTTTTCTTGTCCTTCATTCGATAAGACCTCCACATCTGTAGTCGCTTTTAAAACACACTTCAATATTAGAGTTGCCTACCACCTCAAAAACTCCATTGGTACGCACATACAAAATACTCTCTTCACTCACATTAGACAAAATATCATGCACCGATTCTCCTTCAGAACTGAAAAAACTACCTGGTTCTAAAACCTTCGCCTCGGCTTCATTTGGCATTAGATATTGTACTTGCCCTTCAATAACTATCGCCCGAAAACTCGAACCATGACTGTTGATTTTACCTGTAAATCCAGCAGGCAATTTGAGCATCATTCCCCTATTCTCATTTGATTTTTAGCCTAATGAGGATATTTTTTAAGTGATTATTCTGTTGCTTTAGCCAGCAAATTTTCAGTTGTTTGAATCAATCCTTCAATTTTCGTTTCATTGTAAGCATCCGAATGAGCGTTGCCAAAAGAACATTTATCATTGTCAAAATACTTTCCTGTAAGACCTTCATATTTTTCGGAAACAGCCAAATTATACAAAATATTTGCCCCTTTATCAGCCGAAGACCAATGCCTTCCATAGGCTTCTCTCACCATATTGGTATTCAACAAAGAGCCAGGATTGACTGCAATGACTCCAATATTGGGGTGTTTTTTTGCCAAATCGAAACTCCACATCGTCAAGGCTAATTTGCTTTGGGCATACGTCCCTTGTTCTGAGCCTTGCTTTTTCCCCAACAATACTGCCTCTGATACAGGAGCTTGCGCTGCCGAGCTTAAATTTATCAGTCGAGGTGCATTTCCTTTTTCGAGCAACGGAAGTAATTCATTGGTCAGTAGAACGGAGGCTAAATAATTGACGGTCATTCTCATATCCAATCCACCTTTTGTTAAAGTAGTTGGACTTTTGAAAACGCCAGCATTGTTTATCAGCACGTCTATTTTGGGTAGGTCATTTTTGATTTGTTGCCCCAATTTTCGGACAGTTTCCAAATCGGAAAAATCAGCGACAAAACCCTTTATTTTTTCATTATTGGAGGTATTTTTCACTTCTGAAATTACCGATGCTAACTTGTCTGCATTTCTTCCATGCAAATAGATTTCGTGACCGTCTTTTGCCAATTTTATGGCAGCCAATTTGCCAATCCCATCCGTACTTCCTGTTATTAAAATTGTTTTTGTCATGTTGTTATTCTTCTTTTCTTTGTGAATGAAAATAAGGCAATACTTTGGCTGCCAAATGCTCCAAAGTGGTTTTCATATTCCTTGAATTGAAGCGAAGATTTATCGCCACATGATTCCCTCCAATATTTTGCACTTGACGCAAATATTCAATCAAATAGTTCGCTCCAATCCTGAAACCCAATTGTATAGGCTGTGGTTTGAAATCATCATTTTCCTCTAAAATTACATACAAAGGCTGCATAAATGGTTTGTCAACATTTTGCTGGTTTGGAATGGATTTTCGCCATTCTGCAATGTTGAGTTCCTGCATGTAGAAATTTCGGGGATAATACATCCAACCATCTCCATGTTCTGCAATCCACTCTACCGATTGGCGGCTATGCCCCGTAATGAGCATTGGAATTTTATGTGCCGTAGCCTTTGGCAATACATCTATTTGCCCCCTTAAATTTCCGAAATACTTGGACTTCAAAATAGGAAAACTTTCCTGTGCTTTGCGAATATAGGCGAATGCTTCCCGAAACAGTTCTGCCCGTTTTTCAAACTCAATATTCATAGCAGGGTATTCAGTCGGTCGGTCGCCTGATGCTACGCCCATAATCAATCGTCCGCCCGAAAGTTGGTCTATCGTTGCGGCGGATTTGGCGACATGAACAGGGTGGTGCAAGGGCAAGGCAATACTTGAAATACCCAAGGCAATTTCCGATGTCTGACCTGCCAGATAACCCAAATAGGTAAACGGGTCAAAAGTCTGTCCTGCGTCTCCAAATGAAGGTACATGAAAAGGCACATCTCTAATCCACAGTGCTTTAAATCCCAGTTTTTCAATCCATTGTACTCGTTTCACATGGTCTATCATGGTCGGAACGGTGCTGTGAGCATAGTTTTCGATAGGTACTACAATTCCTATACTCAATTGATTGGGTTTAAAAACGCTGTTGTAGGCTTTGTTGATGGATTCAAAATTCTTCATGGTTTGGTGGTTTTAAGATGTTCCAAAATTTGAAAATTGGGCATATAGATAACGGAAGTTTTCAAAACTTCCGTTATCTCTCATTTTGAAACAGCCTCATTTCAACTGTTCTAATTTTCAACAACTACTTTACCAATAGCTTTTCCGCTCTCCAAATGAGCATGCGCTTTTCCAACTTCCTCCAATGAAAACTGCTGCTCATCCAATAGAGGCTTTAGCTCGCCAGCCTCAATAATCTGAGCCAAAGAGTGAAGTATTTTTGCATGTTCTGCTCGCTTGTGATTGTGCAGCATTGGAATCAACATAAACACTACATGCAGAGACAAACCTTTGAAGTGAGCCAATGTCAAATCCAATTCACACAATGAAACAGTCGTAGCAACATGCGCATTCAAAGCCGCTGCTTCAAAGGATTTAATCAAATTTGCCGCCCCTACAGAATCATAGACTAAATCAAATCCCGCTCCATTTGTATATTTTTCAACATATTGCTCAACCGTTTCCGTTTTGTAGTTGATAGCTGTTGCGCCCATTTGCTCAATCAACTCCAATTGCTTGCCGCCACTGCAAGTAGCATATACTTCTGCGCCGAAATGCACTGCCAACTGCAAAGCCACATGACCAACGCCGCCAGCACCGCCATGCACCAAAACTTTTTGACCACGCTTGATACCTGCACGAACCAAACCTTCATAAGCTGTAATCGCTACCAAAGGCAAAGCCGCTGCTTCTCGCATAGATAAGTTTTGGGGTTTGTGCGCCATCAAATCGCTATCAGCTAGGATGTATTCCGCCAATGTGCCTGACAAATCTGCCAAACCACCAGCACATCCATACACTTCGTCTCCAACAGAATAGCCTTCTACGCCATCGCCTACTGCTTCAACCCTACCAGCGAAGTCCATTCCCAAAATTGCAGGTGCATCGGGTGATAAAGGTAAATTTTTACCCATTTTGCGAATCATGGTATCAACGGTGTTTACACTTGATGCTGCGATTTTCACCAAAACATGACCCGCTTTTAATGCAGGTTTTTCAACTTCTGCGGCTTCAAATACAGCATTTTCGCCATATTCCTTAATTAACATTGCTTTCATTGTTATTCTTGATTTGTGAACAATTATTTGGAGGGGAGATTCAGAACCAGCCAATTAAAATTGGCGGTTACGATACAGCTCGATATTTTAACCTTGGTTGAACACTAAATTCTCCATATTGCAAAGATGCGTTGCTTTTGCCGCTCTATTTTGGTAGGATAAAAGGGCATTTTGGTATATTTCAAGGTTATTGAAGTGAGAAAATAGCTTTTTAACTGTTTTTGACCTATTTTCGATAAAAAACAGTGCATTATGCAAGTATTACAAGCTTATAAACCTTTTGAAGTACAAGAAATAGAATTGGAGGAATGGCGGCAACGCCCTGTTAAAAACAACTTTTTTGAGTTGGTTTTGATTCAAGAAGGAAGGGGTACGCAATGTATTAACTACAATTTTCACGATTATAGGAAAGGAAGCCTGTTTTTATTACCGCCATTGAAGTGTCATTCTTTCCAAATTGAGCAACCGTCAAAGTTTGTATTTTTAAAGTTTACCTCCAATTTTTTTAATGCCAATGGAAGAGATGCGGCAAGTCAGCAGGAATGGTTCAGAGAAGCAGCTTATATATTGTCCAATTACAATCAATTGCCTGGCGACATTATCCACAGCGAATTAGACCGACAGCACATTTTTACACTGATTGATTTGATATTGAAGGAGAACCGCAACTACCAATCCAGTTCTCTTTCTTTAATCAAAAGTCTGATGACGGGTATTCTTGAAATTTTGTTGCGGAATATCAAACAGAGTTCTTTTTATGAAGTGGCAGACGGCGAAAACAGGGATGACCGAGTGACCAAACTCCTTGCCTACATCAATGAAAATATTGCCGAATCGCATTTATTGAAGGTGGAAAACTTGGCAAAAACCTTTTTGCTCTCGCCTACTTATTTGAGTGAGTTTTTCCGCAAAAAAGTGAAGATGTCATTGCGGGAATACATCATCAAAGCCAAATTGAAGTTGGTGGAAATTCGCTTGCTGAATTCCGATTATACGCTTACCGAAATTGCGGCAGAATTGAGTTTTACGGATGTGAGTCACCTTTCCAAAACTTTTAAACGATATTCAGGAATGTCGATTCGGGAATTTAGAAAAAAGGGGGAATATTTGTTGTTGAAGCGGAGTGTTTGTTGATTGAAAACCAAAAAATATACAAGATTCGAAATTGAGTATAAGGCGCTAAAGCCATTTCACACCTACCTTTGTGATATTCTTTCAAGAAAAAATAAGCAAAGATGAAAGCAAAAGAATTTGGTAAAGAAGGTTGGACTCCCGAAAGAATAGGCGATTTAAGTGGTAAAACTTATGTGATAACAGGAACTACAAGCGGAACTGGATTTGAAGCGGCTCGGATACTATTATCAAAAGGTGCAAAAGTGGTGATGCTGAATCGCAATCCAAAAAAATCGGAAGTTACTATTCACACTTTGAAGCAAGAGCTTGGTAACGATATCAATGTGTTGAATATACGTATGGATTTGGCAGAACAGGCTTCTGTGAGAAAAGCAGCGATGGAGGTACTGGAAAAAATGTCCCGTATTGATGCATTGATTTGTAACGCTGCTATCGCTCAAGTGCCAAAGAAGAAACTTACTGTTGATGACTTTGAAAGTCAGCTTGGTGTGAACCACTACGGTCATTTCACACTACAAGGTATGCTTTTTCCGATGATTGAAAAGTCCAAAGGGCGGATTGTGACAGTAGGCAGTATGGGTTATGATATGGGACTCAAAACCATCAAGTTTGACGATATGAACTGGGATAAAGATTATACTGCAAATGATGCTTACAGTCAAAGCAAACTCGCACAGATTATGTCTATTTATGAACTACAAGATAGATTGAAAGAAGCAGGAAAAACAGACGTTAAAGCCTATGCTTGTCACCCTGGTTCATCGAGAACATCACTAATCGCTACAAGTGGCAGTTTAATGATGCGAATTATTTTTGGTCTGATGAAATTGTCGCCATTGACACAAGCAGCTGAAAAGGGTGCTTATCCTCAATTGATGTGTGCTACTGAAAAAGACTTA
>JBGCDY010000624.1:0-5530 GCA_045105835.1 Chitinophagales bacterium | reverse complement strand
CAATACCCTCGCCAAACTAATGTGCATTCCATTGTAGCTGACATTGAAGGTTTTGGCATTGGTAACCTCTTCGATATAAGGTTGGTAAAATACCAAGCCACGAGAATTTCCGACCAATAGAATATCGCTTTCTGCCTCACCATTGTAAAGCCGAGAATAACGAAATTCACTGTGTTTGGTGATAAATTGCAACATCTTCCCTCCTATCCTATCGCCTACAAAAGCGAATGTAATCAGTGCAATGACCCAAAGTATTTTTTTCATTTGATTATATTGTTGAATTGCTTTATGGCTGCAAGGTGTAATCTTTTGTAGTGAAACGAAAAAGGTGACATCTTGCGGTCAGGTTTGAGACAGACTATTTTCGATTCCTTAAAAATAGCCTGTCTCAAACCCTTAAATTATTCGATTTAAAATTGAAAATAGATAAACTGCGATTGACCGAAAGTTCCCAATAATGCAATGCCCCACAATATCAAGGCATAAGAAGCAATTTGGAAAACGGGGCTTTGTTCTGCAACGCTTGGCAAATCCACTCTGATATCCACGATTTCGACCAGCAATAAGATACCAATCAACAAGAAACCCTGTACTATCCAAAACATATTGACCAAGGTTGTGCCTTCAAAAGCTACAATACCCGAAATAATCGCATTGGCGGTCGCAAAGTCAGGGCTACGGAAGTAAATCCACGCAAAGCAGGTCAAAAAATAGACCAATGACATTGCCCAAGCATTTCTCAACCATTCGGGCATCTGCAAGGCATCCTCTATTCTGGTCACATAAGAACTCGTCAGTTTTTGTATAATTTGATAGGAACCATGCAGGAATCCCCAAAAGACAAATGCCCAACTTGCACCGTGCCACAAACCTCCCAACAACATGGTAATCATCAAATTTCGGTACATAAACAGCTTACTGCCTCTATTGCCACCCAAAGGAATGTATAGGTAATCTCTTAACCAACTTGACAACGAAATGTGCCAACGGTTCCAAAATTCACCAAAGTTTTTGGAGAAATAAGGCGTTCGAAAATTCACTGGAAAATGAAAGCCCATGATGCGTGCCAATCCAATCGCAATGTCAGAATAGCCCGAAAAATCACAGTATATTTGGAAGGAGTAAAAAATGACTCCTATCACTAAGTTCAAAGAGGAAAAACCAGCAGGTGAGGTAAATATCTGGTCGACAACCAATGACAACGAATCTGCTACGGCTACTTTTTTGAAGAAACCCACCAACATTTGCCCCAAACCCATCTTGAAATTGTGCCAATCAAAATCGTGGTCTTTGCGGAATTGGGGAAGCAAATCACTTGCTCTTACAATCGGACCCGCCACCAATTGAGGGAAAAAGGAAATATAGGTCGCAAAGCGCATAAAATCGGGTTCGACTTCAATTTTTCGCCTATACAAATCAATCGTATAACTCATTGACTGAAAGGTATAAAACGATATTCCGACAGGTAAAATGATGTGTATCGTATTGAAGGAGGCTTCAATACCTGCGGTATTCATTAGGTCGATAAAAGAGTCGGTAAAGAAATTGAAGTACTTGAAGAATGCCAATACCCCTAAGTTCATTCCTACACTTATCCACAAGAATCGCTTTCTTTTTGCCTGCTCTTCTGTTTCACTTATTTTCAAGCCCAAGGCATAGTCAATCACCGTCGAAAGAACAATCAAGCTCAAAAAACGTACATCCCACCATCCATAAAAGAAGTAACTCCCTGCCAAACATAGCAAGAGGCGCGCTCTGCCCTTCAACGCAAAATAAACGGGCAGGAATACGGCTATAAAAACTAAAAAGGGTAAACTGTTAAATAACATCGGCTTTGCTTTCTTGTTGTTTCTTTAGGTTTTGGATGGCTTTGTATGACATTGAAGTAATGTGGTGTCAATACCATCTATATTCGTGGAGTATTTTGAAGGGGGAACAGGGGTCAAGGAAATTCAAATTAAAAACTCAAATGCAAATTCAAAAAATATCAGCATAGAGTCTAAATAGAAACGCTAATGGTTTTGAACTCTTAGTGTCATTTAATCGTGTCGAAGCTACGCTCCTATGATTCAGACATCAAGGGTTTTACTACAAATAGGGTCAGGGCTATGCCCTTCTAAATTTCAAAAGATTTTCTTATAATGAATTTGATTTCCTTCTAAGATTTTGATGGAGCGTTTTTTCAACTGTTCAGCCATTCTTCAATGGCTGCTTTCCACACCAAATAAGCTTCACCATTGATATGGATTCCGTCTTGGGTATAGTTTGATTTAAGTTGTTGTTGGTCATCTACCATCAATGCATACAAATCTGCATAAACCAAGCCAAATTTGTCTGCCAAGTCTTTTATTTGCCGATTTATTCTCCGAATCGTCTCATTATCAATGGGCATTTTGCGAACTTGACCATTGACGGGCAAAATACTTTGGATAATGATTTGGGTATCAGGAAGGTCTATCGTGAGTTTCTGTAATAAGTTTTTGTAGCGTTCCACGAGTTGGTTTTCGCCTCCATAAATCAAATCATTGACCCCCACCATCAAAAATAATTTGTCGGGTTGGGCTTCAATGATTGGGTTTAAGCGGTTTAGGATACCTTCTATGGTATCCCCACTGATTCCTCGATTTTTGATATTTTCATTATCGAGCAGTTCCGACCACTCACATTCTGCGGTGATACTGTCTCCCAAAAAAATGATTTCACCTTGTGTTTTTGGCAACATTTCAAACAAATTTTTTCGGTGTTCGTACATACCTGTGATACCTGCACCACCTCGAACTTTGAAAAGCAGGTAAGAGATTCCACCCAGTCTATTGGCGAGCAATCCTAATGAAATGAGAAATAATACGTTGAAGAGAATCGAAAATAGAAGTAATTTATTCATTGTTGTTCTTTTATACACATTTGTTGAGCTTCAATAGCTTAACGGTTATATTACCTGAATCAAAATCAACAAGTCTTGAGGTGACACCTTTTCTTAAAGTATTGATTAAGAAATAATTAGTCACTTTTTCTCAGAGGATACTTACAGTATGACAAGTGGTATTTGTTTTTTATAAAAAGCATATGCCCTAAAACAAAAAAACAGACAGAAGATGTGAGCAGTGCCCACACCTAATGTCTGATGGTTAAGTAAACCAGTGGTAATATCGTGGTAAAAAGAGGTTGAGATTAAGCGAATAGCATGGTAAGTACTATTCGTTCAAAGATTTTTGAAAATACTGTCATGTTGAGCGCAGACATTTCCTTCTACAAAGTCAAGCCCAATCCTAGGTAGAATATACTCTGCCTACGCTAAACATGACAGTTTGGTTTTTAATTACTAAGGCAGTTTCAACTAATAAATCCGTGATTTATGCGTGTATCTTTTTTCGTTATACTTCGTTAAAAAGCCTCGTCATAGCTCTGCTATGCCTACGTTTTTTGCCTTGTCTAACAAAAAAATATTTTCGCAAAATCGCCTATTTATTAACTTGAAAACACCTAATTATTTTGATAATCATGTTGAGTGCAGACATTTCCTTCTACAAAGTCAAGCCCAATCCTAGGTGGAAATACTTTGCCTACACTAAACATGATGGTTTGATTCTTAGTTAATCACTATTCTTTTGATAGTCAGGTTAAGTGCAGACAGGTTGTGTTATATAGCCAAGCCCAATAACTACATACTTACAACCGCCTGCACCAAACTTGACGGATTTTATTACATTAAATTTTAGAACAATACTTTTTTTGAAGGACAACCCACCTACCAATTTTTAGCTACATAAATCACTTGAAAGAGGCAAGCCCAAGCCTATCCAAATAATTGTCTGCGTGCTAAAAGGCTGGCAATTGGTGGGTTGTTTTTTTCATGGCATCATGGTAATTAGACCTTCAAAAATTAAGGGTTTTTGGTTTTAGACCTCACGGTTTTTTTGGTATTTATTTTTTCTGTTAGTTCATTCAAATCAATGATTTATTGCATTTGAATTTGTACTTTGAATTTGAGTTTTCATTTATGATTCCCCAACTTCACTCATCACTTCTTTGATATTATAGGTTCTATTATGCTCCGTATGTTTGAAATTCTTGTTGGGATTTCTCATTTTAAAGAGTGCCGTCACCTGCTTCAATACGAAGAGTGGTAATCCCCACAACTTGTTCCATACTGCCTTCGGTGCTTTTGATAAGTGCAAGACCCACAATACATTCATTCCAAATATGCCAAGTCCTGAGTAGAGTACGAAAGTCCAAAAAGGGTCAATCAGCACATCCAATAAACCGACAAAAGCTGCAAAGAATACCAAGATGAACAAGGGCGGTGTGATGGTAATCATGCCAAACAAAATCTGATTGAAGCTCATATTTCGGATTCCTCTGCCTAAGATATTCAAGGAGTTCGGCATATTCTGAAAGTAAGAATAGAGCCATCGAGTCCTTTGAGTTTCTACCTGTTCTGCTGTCGTCACCTTCTCGTCATATACAATCGCATTCTTAGCATAGGCAATTCGCACATCCTTTTTCAACAAATGGTTTTGAAGAATTTTGTCTTCTTGTAGCATTTTTTTCCACTGCTTCTTACCCTCTTGAATCTCCTTGCTATTCAGATAGTCCCAGTACAAAGCAGTTTCTACTGCCATACCCGAACCTGAAATCACTGCGGAAGAACCCAATAAATAAGGCACATAGCGTTCGATGTAGTTTTTGTAAATCTCACCCGTCGAATCCGCACAAGCATAAACGGTATCCAAATTTTTGGCTGTTCGTTGTCCTTGCACAGCTTCAAAACCAGCATGAAAATAACGATTTAACTCTTTCAGAAAATTGGGATGCGCCAGGTTGTCTGCATCAAAAACCACAGTGGTATCGTGTTCTCTTTTGAAGTTTTCCATCGCATGGATAATGGACTTCGCCTTCAACCTAAGCGGTGATTCTGGCTTCAATATCATCACCCTTTCTTTGTCCCAATGCTGTGTTTTTTCGAGCAAATTCGAGATATCACATTCATCCGCTACCAAATAAATAAACGGTTGTTTTTCTTCTGGCTGCTCATAATTTTGTACCAACAAAGATTCTACCAAAGGCATCGCAATGTCCGCATTTTTGTAGGCAGTGATGATACAAGCAAAATCACGTTGAATACTTACAATCGCTTCTTCTTCACTCGGGCGATTTGCAGCTACTGCCATCTTTTGATTGACAGATTCATGCACTTCTTCCATCTTATCCACAGGAATAATCTCTGGGATATTCTCTTGTTTTCGAAACTGTGCAATCAAGACATTGACAAATGGCAAGACCAAGAACACAAACAACGAAACATGCAACAATATGTAAATGTATTCCAACATAATAAATCAGGCTTTTTAGGTACTTATTTTTTTAGCGTTTTAAGGGGTTTCATTGGTAAGGGATTTAGCAAATAATAGCCTACGCATTTTACTCGTTCTTTTTTCTTTTAGATGCGTTAAAATTTTTGACCATAGCCCTGCTATGCTAAAAAATTTTGCCTTCCTAAAAGAAAAAATACCTTCCTAAAATTTGCGTA
>JBGCDY010000623.1:0-10151 GCA_045105835.1 Chitinophagales bacterium | reverse complement strand
GCGGCTTTTCGATTGAAAATGCCTTTTTGCCGAACAGCTACAATCAAGAATGGATGTCTTGGTCGGGTTGGGCGATTTCGAGTATGACCGACACTACAACGCCAGGATTTATGAACGACCTAAGTTCTATCACAGGTGGTGGTTATGAGGGTTCGACTACCTATGCGACGACTTTTGTAGTGGGGGAAAGCATCCTCAAATTGGAAGGCGCAGCAGCAGGTGGCATGGTGAATGGTTTTTACATCACCAACAATACCTACACCTATTTGAGTATGTTGAATGGAGATGGTTTTGCGAAAAAATTTGGTGGTTTGTTGGGAGACGACCCCGACTATCTTTTGCTGACCATCAAGAAGTACAAAGATGGGGAATTGGGCATGGATAGTGTCAATTTCTATTTGGCGGACTACCGTTTTGAGGACAATTCACAGGACTATATCGTTTCGGATTGGCAATACTTGGACTTGACCAGTTTGGGAGATGTGGACAGTCTTTCTTTCGGTATGACTTCTACCGACAACAGTACATTTGGAATCAATACGCCTGCTTACTTCAGTATGGACAATTTTGAAACGGCGGATGTATCAGTGAATATCCCTCAATTTGAAGCAGCGACCTTCAAAATGTCCCCCAATCCATCAACTGACTTCGTGCAAATTGAAGGCTTGACTCCTTTTTCAAGCGGAGAAAGTATTGAAATTAGGGATTTGATTGGGCGCATCGTGCTACAAAAAAATGTAGTTTCTACAAATGGCGTTTTGAAGTTGAATGTGGAAAGTTTGGCGAGTGGGCTGTATTTTGTTCGGATTGGGAATGAAGTAGGAAGATTGGTGAAGCGATAGTCGAATTTAGGGCTTATTGATTGCCGTCTAAAAAACTTCTGAGACCTTAGTTTCTACTATAAGAATCAAAATATTTGCATCGAACATTATTTTATTTTTGTTCGATGCATTTTTATTTGATAATTAATGGAGTATTGGTTTTTTGTAGCGAAATATTGTTTTTGAGCGCATATTTGCGTGTAAGATTACGTCTAATCTTGGTCAAAACATCTGTAGAAATACCTTATCTTCGAAGCATGAACCCCCAGCTAGAAAAGAAAACCATCAGCTACTTCAATAAGCAGATTCAGGAGTGTAAATCATTGTTGACTCAACAAAAAAAGGATGCCTTTCCCCGATACCAAAAATTGTATGAGGAGGCAAAAGAAGCCAATATACCGATTGTGACAGTACAGACTCAAATGGTGATGGCAGTCTATAACATGACCCAAAATGACTATGCCACTGCAATCAAAAAACTTACTGCTACCTTAGAACTCGCTGAGAAACATCAATTTTTGCTCTTAATTGCGGAGGTCGCCTATAAGCTGGGTTTCTGTTATTATCAAATTGGGAACTTTAGTGACCTTACCCTTTCTTTGGTTCAAAAATCACTGGCGATTTGTATCGAAATAGAAGAAAAAACGGCAACGATTGCCGCCTGCCACAACCGTCTTGGTTCGATTCACCGAATGCGGTCAGAATTTGACAGTGCCACCATACACCTAAAAGAGTGCATTTCCCTATTCACAAAAATCTCTTTTCCGCCTCCCATTGTTGCCTGTTACATCGAGTTGAGTTTGATTAGTCGGGCACAATCGAATATTGCCAAAACGTTGATGTACATCTACAAGGGCTTGGATTTGGCGGTTGAAGCTCAACATCCTGAAGGAGTCGGTGAGTGCAATCAACAATTGGCAAATATCTATTTGTATTTGAAGGATTATGAAAATTCCCACAAATACATGGACAAAGCCATTGAGATTTCTAAAAAAATCCGCACCAAATCGGGACTGCATCTTCGCTTCAATAGCAAGGGCAATATTCTACAAGAAGAAGGAAAATATGGTGAAGCATTGGATTACTATCAACAGGCATTGGCAATCGCCAAAAAAATCAAACAGAAAGACAGCATTGCGGTAAATCAATTGGCTATTGGGGGGATGAAAATCGAACAGGGAGAATTGGAAGAAGCCGCAGATTTACTTCAACTTGCCCTGCACTTTTTTGAAGGAAATCAACAGCCAGATAAGGTTGCACTGTGCTATTTGAAACAGGGCGCATTGTTCAATCAATTGAAGGAGTATGGAAAAGCGATTGAAGTGCTCGAAAAAACCTTGTTGGTTAAAGAGTTGATTTCTCAAAAAACGGAAGTATTTCACCAACTTTCGATAGCGTATGAAGGAGCAGGCAATTTTGCGAAAGCGAATGAATACCTCAAAGAATTCATTGCGAACAATAAAAATATCTATGGTGAAAAAACGAAGGAGTTGCTCAAAATGCAGCACCAACACGAAATGGAATTGAAGGAAAAAGAGAAGGATGTACTTCAATTCAAAAACCAAGAACTGAAAGATTTGGATGCCCTCAAGTCTCGTTTTTTTACCAATATTTCCCACGAACTTCGCACACCTTTGACCCTCATTTTGGGGCCGACCAATGACCTGCTCCAAAATCCTTCAAATTTAGAAAAGCCACAAATCCAACAATTAAAAACCATTTACCGCAATGGTCGAAACATGCTGCAATTGGTGGAAGAGGTATTGGATTTGTCCAAGTTGGATGCCAACAAAATAGAGTTGGAGGAGAAAAGGGTACAGATTTATCCCATCATTCAGCGCATTTTCCATACTTTCCAATCGGCTGCTGAGATTAAACAGCAACGTTATCAACTGTCTATGTGGGTAGACAAAGATTTGACCATCCAAATAGATGTATCCAAACTGGAGAAAATACTGAACAACCTGTTATCAAATGCCATCAAATATACGCCCGATGGGGGTGAGATTTTGATGTCGGTAGAAGAAGGGGAGGGTGAAAAGCTGCAAATAAAAGTCAAAGATACAGGCAGGGGAATTCACTCCGATGACAAGCCCCACATTTTTAAACGCTACTTTCAAACCCAACAAAAAGACATGCCTACAGAAGGAGGTGTTGGTGTGGGCTTGGCTTTTGTGAAAGAATTGGTCGAACTCATGGGAGGAAGTATCAATGTTCGGAGTAAGTGGGAAAAGGGAAGCATTTTTGTATTGCAGTTGCCTCAGAAACAGGGGGAGTCTGTGGGTGCTGCGGTGGTTGGAAATGTTATTGATTCTGTGATTGAGGATTCTGGATTTGTTGAGAGTGTTGTAAATATTGAAGCAGATTTGGTAATACCAACAACAAATAGGGGATCCATTCTTTTGGTGGAAGACCATTCCGAAATGATGCAGTATATCCAATCTATTTTGGGCAGTAGATACAAAGTACAAACTGCTTTGAATGGACAAGTGGCATGGGATATTTTGCAGGAAGACCAATCATTTGACCTCATTATTTCGGACGTGATGATGCCCCAAATGGATGGTTTTACCCTCTTAGAAAAAATCAAATCCAGCCCCGATTTGTTGCACATACCCGTCATCATGCTAACGGCTCGTGCAGATAGCAAGGGCAAACTAAAAGCACTGACTTTGGGAGTGGATGATTATTTGTTGAAGCCTTTTATTGCCGAAGAGTTGCTGGCTCGCATCAACAATATTATCCAACGCCAAGAAAAGAAAAAACCGAAAAGAAGTACGAATGGGGAAGAGCAAACAAAAGCTTTAAAAGAAAAAAGGAGCCTGTCTAAAATCAGTGACTATGACCTTCAATGGCTGCAATCCGCAGAAGAATTGGTGAAAAAACATCTGAACGACAGCAATTTTTCATTGTCCGAATTGGCAGATGGACTGAACTTCAGCAAGCGGCAAATTCAAAGGCGCATTCGAAAGGTAACCCACCTAACTCCGACCCAATACATTCGTGAAATCAAACTTCAAACAGCCAAAGAAAGCCTCGAATTGGGGACTTTCCAAACCGTTGCAGAAGTAGCCTATTCGGTTGGTTTTGACACCACCCACTATTTTTCACGCATATACCACAAACGTTTTGGGAAATATCCGTCTGACTATACACACTATTGAAGTGGTGCAATTTTTATAAAAATAACGATTACCAAAAAGACCTCTAAAGCGACATGTCGTTTTAGAGGTCTTTTTGGTCGCTTTTGTTGGTTCTTTGGTCGTTTTCATTAGCCCAAATTGGACTAAATTTGTAGTGTCACTGCAATACACAAAATCAATTTATAAAATACCCACTTTTCCGCCATCCATTGAAAAATACAGCTTTGACTCTATACGCAATGTGGGGGCAATGTGTATAAAACAAGGCTTGATAGTTTTTCAGTGTCTTCCTCTACAAAACACTTTGTTGGGAAGGGGAAGAAAGGTGGGTTTATACAAAAAATAGAAATAGTCAAAACCTATATGGAATTGATTTAAGAAAAACAAAGCACCCTCAATACTTGCCCATAGACTTTCCTGCAAACTCATTTTAACTTTTCCTTCCCAATAGTCTCCCGTTTTTTGTCGTTCTTACATTTGAAGAATCACAAAAACACTGGGAACATCATGAAACAAGAACACCGTATTTTTACCTCGCCCTTATTTCTCATTGGGCTATGCCTGCTATTGGCAAACGATTGGATATGGAAAGCCCAATTTCACAATGAGTTAACAGGCAAACTTTCCGATTTTGCAGGTTTGTTTATATTTCCTTTGTTTTGGGCAGCCTTTTTTCCCCGCTTCAAAAAGCACATTTTTGTTTTGACCGCCCTTGTGTTTATTTGGTGGAAAAGCCCTTACAGTCAGTTTTTTATTGAAGGATGGAATGTCTTGGTGTTTTTTGAAGTGAGTAGAGTAGTGGATTACTCCGATTTGTGGGCTTTGCTCGTATTGCCCTTTGCCTATTACTTTCGTCCTCAGTCTTCCTTTTTTGAAAAAAAACTGCTTGCTACAAGGCAGTGGAATACAGTGGTGATAGCCCTTTGCAGTTTCGGATTTATGGCAACTTCTTTGGCTCCTAAGCCGAAACAAATGGAAATTGCCTACGATGAAACCTACCATTTTGATTTTCCCAAAGAGGATTTGCAAGGCAGGATTTTTGACCTCTATCAAGACTACAGCATAGGTACGTATCTCAAACCACCAGAACGAATCCAATACTCTGACCATGAGGATTTGGAAGAAAAAGAATTCATTCAGAAGTACTTACGAGACACAAGCTATTTGGAGTTCAATACCACTTATTTGGTGCCGCTATTGATGCTTCCCGATAGAAATATTCACGTTGTCAAAGTTATCATTGAAGGAGACGAACAGAAATCAACTTTACAACTCTTGTTTTTGGAAGAATACCGCAGCGCTTCCATGCACAAAAAAAAGGAGCGTTACAGCAAAAAACTACTCCGAAAGTTTGAAAAGAAAGTGGTGAAAAAACTGCAAAAGAAGTGAGACGGATTGCTTCAAAAAACAAACCCCTCTCTTTCACACAATCCGTTTAAAAACAGATTTTGAAGTGTGAAAGAAAGGGGTTTTGAATTATTTTTTTTTCAAAGTAAGGAAGTTGATTTGACAATAAGGAATTTGAGGACTCACTTCTCACATCCCATTTCTGTCTTCCTACTTACTACCAAAAATAACCTATCAAAACTGCTGTCACCAAAAGCAACAAGACAGATAAGATTCGGAAATTTTGGTACCAAGGCAAGCCTTCCAAAGACTTCGTGTCTTCATCGAAAAACTTCTTGGAGTACGTATATTCCAAAATTTGTGAATGGTCGGGAGCAGGAGTCATCAAACTCACCACAACATGAATCGCTGCACAAATAATCGTCAAATAAGCCGTCATGTGAAGGAAGTGAATGTCATTGAGGTACGGAGAAATATCTAAGGCTTTAGACAATAGCAAGAAAATCGCAATCGCAAAACCTGTTAATAATGCGGTAATAGAACCCGAACTATTGGCTCGTTTCCAAAACAATCCCAAGATAAACACCGCTACTACAGGCGGACAAATAAAGGACAGAACGATTTGAAGGTATTGGAAAAGTGAACCAAAACGCTCAATTTGAGGTGCCCAAAGGGATGCCAAAATCACCAAAATCAAAGTCGAAATTTGACCCGTTTTCACCAACTGCTTGCTCGTCATCTTTGGATTCCATTTTTGTACAAAGTCCATCGTAATCAAGGTAGATGCCGAATTGAAAGTAGCTGAAACGCTCGACATCATGGCAGCCAAAAGTCCCGCCAACACAATACCCAACAATCCAGGAGGCAACAAATTGAACAACAATACAGGATAGGTCATATTCGGGCAATCCTTCAAGTTGGTACACAAGTCACCACTTGCGAGGCGATAGTTCAAGGCGGTCAAATCCAAATCGGAATACAACATAATCGCCAAAACACCAGGTACAATCATGATGAAAATAACAGGTAGTTTCAACAAACCTGCAAACAATGCACCCCAACGTCCGTGATTCAAATCTTTCGCACCCAAAATACGCTGTACCATGAACTGATTATTCGCCCAAAAGTAGAAGCCCAAAATCGGCACACCAAATACCAAACCTGTCCAAGGCATAAATTCATCACCCGACGGCCTCACCAAACTGAAGACTTCCTTCGAATTCAATGCCAGTTCACCTGCTTGGTTTCTCGCATCCAAACCATCCATCATTGCAGTCCATCCACCAACTTCTTGCAAGGCAAAAAAGGTGAGAATACAGGAACCTGCAATCAATAAAACGGCTTGAATGACTTCGGTTTGAATCACCGAATTCAAGCCTCCAGGAATCGTATAAGCTGCTGCTGCAAATGCCAAAATGACGATAATCATCCAGGTTTCGAGTTCGGGAAAAATGATTTTCAAAATCAAATTACCCACATACAAAGCCGCAGCTGTGTCAATCACCACGTTTCCGATGATGGTAATAAAGGAAAAGTAGTACCTCGAACGACTGTCATAACGCCTTTCCAAAAATTCGGGCATGGTATAGACCTTGGACCGCAAGTAGAAAGGCAGGAAGAAAATGGAGAAAAATATCAGGACTACGACTGCAAACCATTCATAGTTATACACATGCACATTGGTACTGAAACCCTCACTCGCCAAACCCACCAAAGTGGAACTCGAAATATTGGCTGCAAACAAGGCAATCCCCACAATCGGCCAGGTCATGTCCCTACCCGCCAAAAAATATTCTTCCGAACTTCCTCGCTTCGAATGGTACAGCCCATAAGCGATAATGAGGACACCATAGGCAATCATAATGCCGATGTCAAGGTTACTGAGTTGAAATTGCTCCATTTGTTTGTATTTGTTTTAGCTTTATAAAATCAGTTGGTTTGATGTGGCTATTTCGCCAAGGCAGGTTTTTTAAAGGTTTGTACTTCAATAGAGGCATGAAAAAATCAGATGTACCTTTCCGCATAAGATTTTAGCAGAAAGGAATGATTCACCACTTCAATTAGCTCAAAGTCATCGTAGTTTCCAATTGTTTCTCCATCCAATCCAGTGCATATTGCAGCACTTCCATCTTTTCGGGTTCATTGTGGATTTCATGGTACAGCCCTTCCCATTCTTTGTAAGTCGCCATGTCACCCGCTTTTTTGGCAAATTCCCTGCTGCCCTCATATCCCGTCAATTCATCCGCAGTACCGTGCATCAAAAGCATGGGTATAGAAAGCATTGCAGCATTGTCCATCGCTTTTTGGGCTTGCTGAAAACAACTCAAAAACAACCTTCCCGAAACTTGGTCATGCACCAAAGGGTCAGCCTCATAAGCCACCGCAACGGTCTTGTCTCTCGAAAGTTTGTCCAACGGAAGTTTGTTGGGTTGGGTCAAACTGCCTCCAAAAAAGTCTGCAAACTTAGCCAAACGCACCTGTCCTTTGGTGGGAGGATTCGGCAAAGTTAGCCATGGCGCACTTGCTATCACCCCTTCAACAGCAGGTTTTCGCTCCAAAGCATGATTGACCACAACGTTGCCGCCCATGCTGTGACCATACACAAACTTCGGCTCACCAGGAAAACGCTTGCCCGCCTCCGTCAAAGTTCTGTCTACTTGGTCAAGTAGGATTTGGTAAGAGGTCACATGCCCTCTTTTGCCCTCCGACTGTCCATGTCCTCGCAAATCACAAGCAATGACCGCATAACCATTGTCCACAAAAAACTGTGCAACATGCTCATAACGACCACAATGTTCGCCCATACCATGTATCAAACAGATAACCGCTTTAGCCGTTGTAGTCTCGTCGGCTTGCCAGATGCGTGCAAAAACCAATTTGCCATCGCTTTCGTACCAATTGAAGGAAGTGTGTTTCACGATTCTAAAATTATTTTAGGGAGATAGAAATAAATATGCTACTCAAATTTTAGGAAGGTATTTTTTCTTTTAGGAAGGCAAAAATTTTTAGCATAGCAGGGCTATGGTCAAAATTTTTAACGCATCTAAAAGGAAAAAGAACGAGTAAAATGCGTAGGCTATTATTTGCTAAATCCCTTAGGTTTGAAATTGCTAATACAGTGTAATAGGATTTCAAAATCAACGCAACATCCCCCAACCCCCTTCCAAGGGGGAATTTTCCTCATTATTAGTAAATTCCCCTCTTGGGAGGGGTAAGGGGTGGGTAATATTAGTGTTGAGTTATTGTTAAGGAAACTTTCATTACAGTATATTATTGAAGATTAGAGAAACATAAAATTTCTCTAATCTCGCCGACCAAGATAATTAAAAAATGTAGCAATTCAATTCTTCAAAACATTTAGTCCAAGCAATTGTATTAACTTTATTCGTTCCAAAATGATTTTTTTTTTTTTTTCTTCCTACTACTAATTACTGCGGTTTGTTTATTCTTGGTTTTTACGAACTGCTCGGTATCCGTTCCGATGAGTGCTGTCGAACGAGACCTTTCAGAAATCAAATTACCCGATGGCTTCAAAATCAGCTATTTCGCCAAAGACATCGAGAATGCCCGTTCGCTTTGTAGAGGCGACAAAGGGACGATTTTTGTGGGAACTCGTGGAGGCGGAAATGTGTATGCCGTGGTGGATGAAAACAA
Source organism: Chitinophagales bacterium (assembly GCA_045105835.1). GTDB lineage: Bacteria > Bacteroidota > Bacteroidia > Chitinophagales > UBA2359 > JAUHXA01. The sequence goes on along the minus strand of JBGCDY010000623.1, from coordinate 1,186 downwards.
TGATTTCAAAGCAGACAAAACCATTACCATCGCCGAAGGATGGAATATGCCCAATGGCGTAGCCTTCAAAGATGGAGCATTGTATGTCGCAGAAGTGAACAAAGTTTGGCGGTATGATGACATCGAAAACAATTTGGATAATATTCCCGAACCCGTTTTGGTGCGAGGTGATTTTCCCGAAGAAACCCATCACGGCTGGAAATTCATCCGATTTGGTCCTGACGGAAAATTGTACATTCCGATAGGCGCACCCTGCAATATTTGCGAAAAAGAAGAGGAGGAATTTGCGTCCATCATGCGAATGAATGCGGATGGTTCTGACTTAGAGGTGTTTGCTCACGGAGTCCGCAATTCGGTGGGTTTTGATTGGCATCCAACAACGGGAGAATTGTGGTTTACCGACAATGGACGAGATTGGTTGGACGACAATACCCCACCTTGTGAACTGAACCACGCTCCCCAAAAGGGAATGCACTTTGGCTACCCCTATTGTCATGGTGGAACGCTCAAAGACCCAAAATTTGGCGACAAAAGACCTTGCAGCGATTTCACTGTACCCGCCCAAAATCTTGGAGCACATGTTGCGCCTTTGGGAATGCGGTTCTATACAGGTGAAATGTTTCCAGATGCATACAAACACCAAATTTTTATTGCAGAACATGGTTCATGGAATCGAAGCGATAAAATCGGTTATCGGGTGATGCTCGTTAATTTGGACGAAAACTACAAGGCTATTTCTTACAAACCTTTTGCAGAAGGGTGGCTCAAAGATGGAGATGTTTCGGGACGACCTGTGGATGTGATGCACATGCCTGATGGTTCTTTGTTGTTGTCAGATGATTTTGGGAATGCGATTTATCGGATTAGTTATTAGGTGTATTGGTGACTGGTGACTGGTAACTGGTAACTGGTAACTGGTGACTGGTGACTGGTGGATTAGTGACCTGTTTACTATATTTTGCTACAAGAATTTTCTAAATAATTGAAGAAAAAGGAATTGTTAAGTAGTGCACTAAAATAAAAAAACATTAATTTATAGGTGTTTGTGTGTTTTTTGTAAATGCATTCAATTACTTGCTACTTTAATCACCAATCCACCAATCCACCAATCCACCAATCCACCAATCCACCAATCCACCAATCCACCAATCCACCAATCCACCAATCCACCAATCCACCAATCCAC
>JBGCDY010000622.1:0-2506 GCA_045105835.1 Chitinophagales bacterium | reverse complement strand
ACATACTCGGTTGTGGCTGATGTTGATGGGTTCAGCAGTTGCTGTTGCTTGAGGTCTATAGAAAAACGTACCTGTTGAAGGATTGACATTCAAAACATTGGAGCTAAAACCAGGTGTATAAAAAATATAACGCACAGCTCTAACAGTGACAGCTCCTTGGGTCAAACCAAAAGCATTCAATAAGGCAGCGGGAGCAGGTGCACCTCCCAAAAAGACACTGTCTATCAAGGTATTTTCGATTTTTAACAACAAGGCATCAATAGGAAGACCTGGGCTGCCGTCTTCCGAAGGTATAATCAACTTTCCTTCACCTACTACTGATCGACTTTCCGTAACGGTTCTAACATTTACGCCAGGAACTCCATTCAGACCAAAGGCAGCAACAGTGAGTTCAAATTCGGTGTTCTCTATTTGAGATTGTGTCCAAGCTTTTCCATAAGCAACAGGAAAATCAAGCCTATTTAAGCGACCTCCATAAGGAATCACGCTATCGGGAAACCGCAGTACATCATCAGTGCCTCCACTAATGGCAGTAATGGAATAACTCACATCTTTGGTAGTTCTTCCTTTATCGTACCATCCTTCTTCATCTATAGCTTCATATTTGTTGCTGGGAATAGGGAAGGCATTGAATGAAACAGCTCCACTGATATAATTTAAGGCATTGGAGAAATCAGGATCGTTGCTTGCATCCGTGTAAACTTGGGTTACAAGGCTATCTGGAGTCAAAAAAGAATAGTCCCATACTTGATCGATGCCTTCACTTGGAGCATCCAAAATGTCTGTCTCCACAAAGTAACCTATCTCTGTAAAACTTCCACCTCTGGGGAAATCTTCTCTATTAATGACCACTGAAGGTTGAGATGGCACTGCTTGTGGACGATAGATATATCTATCTGATGATACAGTTAAAACAGACTCACTAAAACCAGGTCTACGAAAGGCATAAGTAGGTTCACTAATTACTTCTCCTCCTTGTACCAAACCAAAGGCACTTAACAATGCATCGGGTGCAGGTGCGCCGCCTAAAAAATAGTTTGTCACTCTTGAAGTATATTTTTTTACCAACAATACTTCTACAGGGCTAGAAGGAGATCCGTCTTCCATTGGAATGATGATTTGCCCATATCCAATGACTTCTCCGTTCTGAGTCAAGACTTCTTCTGAAAATCCAGGTGTTTGACTTAAGCCAAATGCAGCTACTGTTAGTTCAAAATTAGCACGGCTTTCACTACTAGTTGACCATTGACTTTGATAGGTCAATGGAAAAATCAGAAAGTTATTGGGTTCGTCAAAAATACCTTTTTCACCAGGAAATCGCAATACATCATCTGCCCCTCCACTAATAGTGGTAATGGAAAAATTACTCTCAATAATCTCATACCCCATTTGATAATATCCGCTTTCGTCCGCTTGTCTATAGGATTTCATGGGAACAGGAAATGCATTGAAGTCGAGGGTTGATTCTATATAATGCAGTGCATTGGGAAAATCAGGATCATCGGTCGCATCATAATGTTCTCGCAGTACAGTTGTAGCGGTTTCATGTGCAATTCCCGAATAATCCCATACCATATTGGCTCCTCCTTCTGGGATGATTGACCCTGTTGTTGCAATGCGGTGATAATTATCTATGAAACCAGCCTTTGCGGAAAAATTGTTTTGGTCAATAGTGACCTGAGCTTGAAGTGGCAGAACACTCATACACATCAGGAGTGTTAAAAGAATCGTTGTTAAAGTTGTTTGTCTCATGTCTTAAAAATTTTTGTTGTAATTAAAGTTGAAATAAAGTTTTTATTGGAAGAATAGGAAGGCAGTGATTCGCACTCCAATTTTTCCTCTGTACGCCCATTGGTAGCAGAAACCGAAAAAGGTTACCCTATGACAATGATTTTTCTGAGTTTTTTGTGACAAAAAAAAACTCAGTGCTTCTACAAGAGAAGACACTGAGTCTATTACAATTTAAATGCTAAGTAAGTAGGAAGACAGAAAAGGGGTGTGAGAAGTGAGACTTCAGCCTCCTTAGTAGTCTTTCAAGATGATACTGCCAGGTGGTAATCAAGCGTTTTTAAAACGTATGAAGGAACCTAACTATTCTATTCAGAAGTTACCCAGACCTATGTCTATGTGTCATATTGTATTAACTTCTGAATGGATAGGAGGATTTAAATTAAATATCCATCCGACAAGATGATTTGACAAACTCCTTAGGGTCAAAACATTAACAATCTTATTGATTGAAGCTAATTTTGTTCTACTACTTAAAGAAGAAAAAATAAGTTAAACTTCTGATTTAAAGACTCTTGTAGTTTGTTTTTTGAAAAAGAAATGATTTTAATTACAATCGAGAACCTTCTCAGCAAAACTTCAAAAATCTAATTGTAGGAGTTGTTTTTTGTCGGGTTGTCAATGCACCTAATTCCCAGATATTAGTACAGTGTTTCAAAAATACTGTATTATAGGCTCGCACATTGACTGCTTATATTACTCAAACCCACCCCAACCC
>JBGCDY010000621.1:0-4247 GCA_045105835.1 Chitinophagales bacterium | reverse complement strand
TTTTCCAAAACGAATTAAAGGATTCAAGAGTGTATAATTTGGAATATGTCCTTGGTGGCGAATGGCTTGGCATACATTATACAGTGGGGGTGGATAAGGATGAAAATACAATTGGAGTAGTAACAGACAGTTTTACTTTTTGAAATGGAGTGTTAAACGCTGCTTTTTTTTATCTTTGTAAAGATTGTTTTTTTTAGCACCCTAAACGGCATTGGGTTTGAATCTTGAAGAATACATACTATCTGGCATCCTTGAACAATATTGTTTGGGCTTGACCTCTGTTGCAGAAGGCAAAGAGGTAGAGGCTTTGTGTGCGAAACATGAGGAACTGCAAAAAGAGTTGGAACTGGTTCAACAAACCCTCGGAAACTATGCCGACAATCACGCAATGTCACCCAATTTGCAACTGAAAAACAGTGTATTGTATGCCATTGATGAATTGGATTTTTCCGAAAAAGCAGAAAAGAGTGCAGAAGAAGTTATCTCATTGGAGAATCCCCCCTTGATTCACAAAAAATCAGATGTTCGCCAATGGCAAAAGTTAGCGGAGTCATTGCAGCCCATAACGGTTGTCGAAGGGCTTCCTGTTCACCCCCTTCGATTGGATGATAAAGTTCAATTGTTTGTGGTTTGGGTAGACAAAAAAGTTGATAATGAATCACATGAGACCGAATCCGAAAGTTTTTTGATTTTGGAAGGAACTTGTGTCTGCAATGTCGGCGGTATCCAATACGACCTAAAAGCAGGTGATTTTTTGGGCATTCCTACCTATACCGAACATACCTTGAAAGTGACTTCTAACCAACCTGTTAAGTTCATTGTTCAGCGAGTGCAATTGACGGTTTAGGGCAGGCTAAGAAAAGTTTTTCAGCGTTTAAAAGAGCTTCGCCCAAACTCCCCTCTCTACCAATTTCTCCATTTATGAAAGACCTCATCACAGAAATTTCCAACTGTACCGTTTGTGCTTCAAACCTATTGTTGGGACCCAGACCTGTATTTGCGATTGATCCCAAAAGTAAAATCATCATCATTGGTCAAGCACCTGGCTCAGTAGTGCATCGAACAGGAATTCCGTGGGATGACAAAAGCGGACAAAACCTGAGAAAGTGGATGGGGATTGACGAAGAGACTTTTTACGATGCTTCCAAAATTGCCATTGTGCCAATGGGTTTTTGCTATCCTGGAAAGGGCAAAAGTGGAGATTTGCCGCCCCGAAAAGAATGCGCTCCTTTGTGGCACACCCGAATATTGGAACAATTGAATGAGGTGGAATTGGTGCTCTTGATTGGCAAATATGCACAGGATTATTACCTCAAAGGGAAAAAAGAAAGAACTTTGACTGCAACAGTGAAAGACTTCAATGCCTATTTACCCCGCTACTTTGTGCTGCCACATCCTTCTCCCAGAAACAATATTTGGATGGCAAAAAATAGGTGGTTTGCTTCGGAAGTACTGCCACATTTGAAAACGACGGTTGCGGAGGTCTTGGATTTAGGTTAGGTTGTTAAGTAAGGAGTCAGCATTTAGAGATTTGTTTATCATTGCGTTCACAAAAATTACGGCTACACGGCTAACGCTAGACGGTTTTGCAATCACGTAAAACGCTATGTTTTTTCATATAACCTTGAACAAGAAGGCTTTAATAAAAAAGAAGTACACTGTACATACAAACGATAAGTAAACTTCCTTTCTGTTATCTGTTCTTGTTTAATGATTGTGTTAATTACTAAACTTGATGGCTATGATTGTTTACCTTCGCCCCTCACTTCAATAAACCAAAACCCCAATTAAAACCATGAAAGAACTCTCCGAACTCACCCAAGAAGTCTGCAACATCGCCAAAGAAGTGGCTCAATTCATTGCAGCAGAAATGAACAAAGTCCAAAACAATCAAATTGAAGAAAAAGACCGAAATCAATTGGTCAGTTATGTTGATACAACCTCCGAAAAACGACTCATTGCAGCCTTGAAAGAGGTATTTCCCGAAGCGGGGTTTATTGCAGAAGAAAATACAACGGCTCAAAACAGTGAAAAAGAATGGCAATGGATTATTGACCCTTTGGATGGTACGACCAATTTTTTACACCACATTCCTTCCTTTGCCATCAGCATTGGATTGATGCACCAAGATGAAATCGTCTTGGGAGTTGTGTTGGAAATCAATCGAATGGAGTGTTTTTCGGCTTGGAAAGGGGGAGGAGCTTACCTGAATGGAGCAGCGATTCATGTGTCGCAAAATGGGCTGATGCGAAATGCCCTTATTGCAACGGGCTTTCCTTACTACGATTTTAGCATTCTCCAAGACTATGTGAAAGTGCTGCAATATTTCATTGAAGAAACACGAGGAATTAGACGCTTGGGAGCTGCTGCGGTGGATTTGTGTTATGTGGCTTGTGGGCGATTCGATGGTTTTTGGGAACACAGTTTGAGTCCTTGGGATGTAGCGGCAGGAAGTTTGATTGTACAAGAGGCTGGTGGAGTGGTGACGGATTTTAAAGGAGGAAAAAACTTTTTGTTTGGGCGTGAAATAGTAGCGAGCAGCAAAGCTCTTGAAGAGGATTTCTTTGGGGTGGTTTCGAAATACTTGTGACAGGAATAATTGGTTCGGAGGAATGATTTACAGGAATAATTGATTTTGAGAAACTTTGCCAACAATTTCCAATTTTGGCAACAGTTTAACGGAGCACATCTACAAAATCTCTCCACAATACTTACAATATTCGGCATCCACGTCATGTCCTGAATGCTCGCAATTGCTGCACATCGCATCGGTTTTTATATGAGAATGATTGATTCCTGTCATGTGTTCGAGCGTGTGAGTGATTTCGTGAATTTCTTCTTTTATTTCCTCTGTTACATCATCCTTTACCTGAACCAACTCCGCAGATACAATTCCTGTAGGTACAGCCAGAATAGCGTAGCCTAAAATCATCAAAACGGCTGCCAAAAACTGACCCAAAGTAGTAGCAGGAGCAATGTCTCCATAGCCCACCGTTGTGATGGTCACAATCGCCCAGTAAACACTTCGAGGAATGCTGTCAAAACCACTGTTGGCATTGCCTTCCACCAAATACATGATGGCTCCAATCACGACCACCGAATTCAGTACTGCCATCAAAAAAACAGTGATTTTCACCCGACTGGCTTGCAAGGCTCGAATCAATATTTGTGATTCGCCCAAATACCGACCCAGTTTGAAGACCCTAAATATCCGCAACAACCGCAGCGCACGAACGACCAAGAAATAGTGCGCCCCCACCAAAATCAAACTCAAATAACTCGGCAAAATCGCCAAGAAATCCACCACACCAAAAAAACTGGTCATGTACTTCAATGGGCGGCGAACAACATACAAGCGAACACAGTATTCAATGGTGAAAATGATGGTCAAAAACCATTCTATCACTACAAAAATATGGTGGTATTTTCGATTCAAATCCTCCACACTTTCGAGCATCACCAAAATAATACTCACGACAATGAGTACCAACAAAATGATATCAAATGCTCTACCCGTTGGCGTTTCTGTTCCGAAGATGATACGATAGGCATCTTCCCTTTTTTCGTGATTGGGTCGAAGTTTTGATTGATGATTTTTATTTTGTGACATAGTAAAATGAGACATTTTATTGAGTACAAAAATAAGGACTAAGGATTGAAAAGCAAAAAAAGCCCTAACTATCTCATAAACAGGAGCTCTCTATACTTAGGCAAAGCCCAGTATTCATCTGCCACCAAGAGTTCCAATCTTCCCGCTTGTTTTCGCATGGTCTCAAAATGTGGTTTTACGAGTTCACAATACGCCTTTGCCTGCTCTGCAATGTCTTCTTTGGCATCTGCTTCTTGATAGCTTTTTACAAGAGCCTGTTGTGCTTCTGCCAAAGTTGTGATGTGCAAAGAAATCTGTTCAATCACCCGCAAACTCTCCTGAAAATGTGTTTTAGCCAACCCAACATCCATGCCCATTTTTACATTTTGCAGCAAGATATTTTGGTATTTCACCGAAATAGGAATAATCTGATTTTGAATCATTTCGCTAATCGTGCGGGATTCCACATACAGTTTGTTTTTGTAAATTCCCTGCCATACTTCATAGCGTGCCTGCAATTCTCGTTTGGTGTAAATCCCATTGGCTACCAGCACCTTTTCCGCATTTGCAGTCCTAAAAAAGTCAAGCGCATGAGGGGTTGTTCTTACATTCGACAAACCACGCTTTGCCGCCTCTTTTATCCATTCTTTGCTATAGG
>JBGCDY010000620.1:0-7867 GCA_045105835.1 Chitinophagales bacterium | reverse complement strand
AAGGATGGGAGGCATACTTGGATTGTGCTGCATGGTTTATGGTGAGGACATTCTCATGACGATAAACTACTTCGCAAAAAGTACGTTTGAAAGGGAATTTATGTCCTGTTTCTATCATATTATCTGGATGATATACTGAGTATATCATATATTCGTCTTTGGCTTCATCAATACGGCTCGAAATTCCAATTTCCATGTTCAGTGCCTTTGCGCCCAATTGCAGCACACCTCTAATACGTTTGCGGATATTATCCCCCTGCAAAGTCATGGATTCCAAGAGTAGTTTGAAGCGTTCTTCTTGCAGCAATCGTTTGAATATTTCCTCCTTGAGTTGTTCATTCATCAACTCCAATTTTTGTTGAGAATGAGATATTTTTTGGAATTTTTCGGACAACTCATTGACCACATTGGCTATATCTGCGACAAGCCCATCATGCTTACTTGAATTTATTCTTTCATCAAATTTTGATGCCTTTAAATTATTGAGGGTATCTAAAATTTCGGATAGTTGCTCTTGCATACCGACCATTCCCAGTTCTGTACTTCGCATAATATTGAAAATCGTTTGAATAAAGCCATTGTAACAAGTGATTATCGAGCAATTAAAATGCCATTTTCCGATATTTCATCTTTTAGAGACTCTTGATGAAATAGTTTATATGGGAATTAAATTTTATTGAATTGATAATCAGTGTTTTGCGATTATGTAAATTGCTTGTTTTTTTATAAAAACCATTCTTCAAAGCGAACCTTTATTGCAGATGAGAAATGTATGGTTGATTTCAGAACAATTTTGCTGTTTATTTTTTAAATTAATAAAAATACAAACAAAAAGCAAATCAAATGAAAACCAGCAATATTCTATTTCGAATGCTATTATGGGGCTTATTTTTAGCGGGAGGTTTTGTCTTAGGCACCTCTTGGAAAAGTGAGAAAGCTACTGCAAAAGAAGAGGTTGTGACAGCCGAAGAACTCCAAAAGGTGAAAGTGTCCAAGCAACAAGAAAGTACAAGTTTTAATGCTGTTGCGAATCCAATGGAAGAAGTCATAGAGGGGCGCAATGATTTAAACAAAAGCGAAATCGCAACCATTCAGTTGTTTGAAGATGCGGCTCCATCAGTTGTTTTTATCACGACCACCAATGTTCGACGTGATTTTTGGACCCGAAACGTGATGGAGATTCCAAGCGGTACAGGATCAGGTTTTGTGTGGGACGAAGAAGGGCATATAATCACCAATTACCACGTCATCCAAAAAGCACACAAAGCCACCGTAACCCTTGCAGACAGAAGCACTTGGACGGCAGAATTGGTCGGACACGCACCCGACAAAGATTTGGCTGTCCTCAAAATTGATGCACCGAAAGAAATCCTCAAATCCCTTAGTCGAGCCAATTCTGACAACCTTTTGGTAGGGCAGTCTGTATACGCAATTGGAAATCCCTTTGGTTTGGATCAAACCTTGACCACAGGAGTTATCAGTGCTTTGGGTAGAGAAATCACCTCTGTTTCGGGCTTGCCGATTCGAGATGCCATTCAAACGGATGCCGCCATTAATCCTGGTAATTCTGGAGGGCCATTATTGGATTCTTCAGGGCGTTTGATTGGGGTGAACACCTCCATTTACAGCCCTTCAGGAGCGTATGCAGGAATTGGTTTTTGTATTCCTTCGGATGTGGTCAATTGGGTTGTGCCAGATTTGATTGAACATGGAAAATTGATGCGCCCAAGTATAGGAGTGCAGTTTGCAAGTGCCAATGCCAACAAGCGTTTTGACTTCAAAGGAGCTTTGGTCTTGGATGTCATCAAAGGCAGTGCGGCGGCAAGTATTGGAATGCAACCAACAATAAGAGACTCCCGAGGAAATATTCGTTGGGGAGATATTGTAGTAGAAATTGATGGCGAAAAAATTGAATCACGAAACGATTTACTTTTGCTATTGGAAAAATACAAAGCAGGGGATGAGGTAAAATTGACGCTTGTTCGAGAGGATGAAAAAATTGAAGTAGACTTGATTTTGGACGAAGCAAGGTAAGAAAATGAATTGTAGTAAATAAAAAAGCCTGCTCGGAGTATTTTGAGCAGGCTTTTTTATTATGGTTTGTATTTGTATTTGAGTTTTGAACTTGTATTTCCTTTACTCCTTATCTTCAGAAATATCCACCTTTATCAAGCCCAATTTTTTGGCACGCTCCTCCCATTTCTTGCGAGCAAGAACTTGCATATCTTGTACATTGTCAGACTCATCCATTATTTCCATACCCAACAAAGTTTCCAAAACATCCTCCATGGTGACAATGCCTGCCATTCCTCCATACCCATCTACCACAAGAGCAATGTGTTCACGTTGCGCCATGAGTTTGTCAAACAATTCAGGCATTGGCAAATCTTCGCTGACCAATTGAAGGGGGCGAATGATGGTTTTGAGGGACTCTTCACCTTTGTTGTCAATCATCTTCAATAGAATGTCATCTTTCATTACATAGCCCGTCACGTGGTCAATTGTTTTTTCATAAATAGGGATACGAGAAAAACGGATGTCTTTGTGTACTTTGAAGAAGGCTTCAATAGTAGTAGTGGCAGCCGAAGCAATCACGACCGTTCGAGGAGTCATGATGTCTTTTACCCGTATATCGCTGAAATGCAATAAGTTTTGAATGATGGTAGATTCGTGTTTTTCGATTGTACCTTCCTTTGCACCCATTTCGGCCATGACTGATAAGTCCATTCTACTCAATACACTGCCATGCCCAGTTCCACCTTTTCCAACGATTTTGGTGAACAATTGAAGCAGCCACAACATGCCCGTATATTTCAGAATTTTGACCATGAAATTCAGAGTATAAGTAGAAAAAGGAGTCAAACTTTTCCAGTAAGTCGCACCAATGGTTTTGGGAATGATTTCGGACAATACCAGAATTAACATGGTCATAACTGCTGCAATAACACTCGTCATTGAAATATCCAATGCGCCAATCAAGGGTAATCCTGAGCCAAATCCAGCAGTACCAAATACCTTCTCCGCTTGTGCACCTACACCCATCGCACCCACTGTGTGAGCCAATGTATTAAGTGTCAAAATAGCTATCAATGGCTTATCCACATCTGCCTTCAGCTCCTCCATTTTTTTTGCATAAGGCTTTCCCTCATTGAGTTCTACATTCAAAAAAGTAGGGGTAATGCTCAGTAAAACAGCTTCCAGAATGGAGCACAAAAACGAAAAGAAAATGGCTAAAAATAGGTAAAACAATAAAACGCCCATAGTATTTTTTAATCCTTCAAATTTAATAAGTGATATTACCTTCAATGCCTGCAAAGACATTGCCGATTTGCATTACAAAGGTAGCTAATTTTGAGATAGTGATTCTTTTGCAGGTTAAAAACTTCAATGTGAAGAAAAGCATGACTTCACATTGAACAACAAAAAAGGCATCTTCCCATTGGAAAGATGCCTATAATAAATATGCAACCACTCACTCTTTATATTTTGTTGTTGGTTTAGAAGACTTTATTGAGTCTTTCTAAATGAATAGCATCCTTTTTTGTTGCTGTTCGATAGTTTGACTACCTGTAAGGAGGAGAGTTTAAATCGGCAAAGACCAAAACTAAAATTTTTTCTTTCAAAAAAATAGAGTAGATTGAACTATCCTAAGGTTGAAAGAAATTGGCAAGGAAGTATTAAGACAGTATCCAATCAAAAAAATATAAATCAGATTTTTAGAAACAAAACCTAGTGTTTTATTTTCTCATTCAAAAATGATTATAGCATGAAATACTTCGAAACCTTGGCGAGAAAGCTGCAAGAACTGTATGGCTTACCCGATACAGCTGTTCAATCATGGAAACAAAATGGAGCTATTCCCAGCAGGTATAAAGAGTTAGAAGTCTCAGACTTAGAGAGAGTGACAGATGAACGTGTAGAATATTTTTTGAATCACAAAGCAGTCAATAGCAATAATATCATCCCCAAATATCCCAATACCATTGCCCAAAGAACTGAGCGTACTGCTTGGTCAGGAAGAGAGGCACTTCAAGCGGAAACAATTCGAAAAGATATGGTCAATACCATTGGACAGTTTATCCTCAATCCCGACTACAAAAGCCTAAAAACTTTTTTGGTAGAGGACAAACGTATCAATGCCCAACAATTGTTGGGAGTCATGGATTGGACTCCAAAAGAAGTCAGGAAATTTTGTGATAGATTGGAAAAAGATGCACTCGTATATCAAGAAGAAGTGGATTCTTGTGTAGCAGCTTTTGGGATATTTAGAAGTCAGATTGAGTAAACAAAACCAAAATATGAAATCAAAATGCAAATGGAATTTTGCTATTAGTTACCTTTCATTTGCATTTTAATTTTGTATTTGAACTTGCGTTTGTACCGATTCCTCCGAATCCCAAATTCTTGTTTACATACCCAAACTCCCATTCCATATCTCAAAGCCCCTACCTTTGCGTTCCTGCTCCTTGTAAAAAATCAAGTAAGTCATCACCTTATGGCTAAAAAACTGTTTTTCCCTGTCGTCCAAAGCCACCAAATCATGCACTGAACGGAAAGTACCCGAATTGATATACAGTTTGGTGACCGCTCCTTCGGGCGTATCACAAACCTTCAAAGGCACCATCTCAAAATGATGTGTGTGACCATAGACCACATAATTGTAAAGCCCATCCCCACAGTCCACTTTACCCTCTTTTAGCGCATGTTTACTAAACGATGTACTACTTGGGTCTTCAGGCAAATATTGTTGGAATTTGAGAACCAAAGAATTGAGGAAGTCAAAAGGAAGACGACTGATTTTCAGGGCGATTTGCAGCTTATCTACACGGTCTATAGGTGACCAAGTATCTCGTTCTTTGATGAACTCCAATTTCATAAAATCATCCACCATTGCATTCCAAAGTTTTTGCACCTTTTTGCAGGTATCCTCATTGGGAACTGTTCTTTCTAACAAACCCGAAATCCAAATGGGAATGTAAAAAATAGGACGAACATTGTCCAGTTCCTTCAAACCCTCTATAAACTCTTGAGGCATTTCATCCGCCAATTGTTCATGCACCAATTTTGGAAAACGATTGACCAATTCAATCACCACCGCATCCCCCAAAGAAGCCTTGTCTCGATTGCCCTCATAATTGAAGTTGTCGTAGATATCCCCATGCCGAGCAAAAACCTTGTGTTCCTGCAAGATTTTCAACAATTCAGGAGACTCCTCAGGTTCGTGTGGAAAAGGTTGGTCTGCTCTGTTAGATAAACCCATTGCATCAATAATGGATTGTCGAATCTGATTGTAGCGTTCTCCTTTGAGGTGGAAAAACCAATCGTGATTGCCGACCATATAGTGTATTTTAACCTTCACATCCTTCCACAGCATCTCCCCGCTTTGTTGAGCCTCCAAAAAACTTGCAGGCATGGATGCAGCAGGCGAGCGCATGGCGGGCGTATTTTTAACCATCGGAACAGGCAACCTTATTTTTTGCCCTTTTTCCTCAAAACCCCTCAAGCCCACTTGAGGCTCTTTTTGCAGTTCTTTGAATAAAGAAAGAGCTTCTTGGTTGAAATCCAATGTTTTTTGGGTGATTTCTTCAATCACATCAATCGTTGCATTGTCCTGCAAATCACTCCAAGGGCGAACACCATTTGGGTTTTTGAGCCAAACATCCGACCGAATGATGTCCAAAATATCTCCCAACAAAAGAATGTCTATTCGTTCAATAGGTTGGTAGGTATCACCTTTTTGCTTGGAAGCACGGTAGGCAATTTCGTTGATACGGTCTTTAAAAATTTTGAAAGCACCCGCTCCGATGGTTTGACCAGAGCTGCCATCTGTAAAGTGGAGGTCGCTGATGATGACTAACATAGAGGTGAAATAAAGGTGTGAAAGTGGAAATGAAAATATTTATACAAGTACAAGAAATCACAATGTCAGTTTCTCCAAAACCTCACACCATTTCTGTTTTGAATTTGCAATTGAGCCTTGAACTTGCATGAACCTTACTTCTTCCCCGCCAAAGTCGCCCCCACCAATTCTCGCTTACCAACCACTTCAAAATCCTTGTAAATTTCTGCAATCTCATCCAAGGTATCAAACAGTTCGGCTGGGTCAGGACTTGTCACCAACTTCAATCTCAAAGGTTTGATATTTGGAAAACCTCGAAAATAATTGGTGTAATGGCGACGGGTTTCAACAACTCCTCGGTGTAGTCCTTTCCATTCCAATGATTTTGTTAGGTGTTCTTTTGCTACAGCTACACGTTCCAAAGCCGTTGCAGGAGCACGTTCTTCACCCGTTTCCAAAAAGTATTTAATCTCTCTAAAAATCCACGGATAACCAATTGCAGCTCGACCGATCATCATACCATCTACTCCATAGCGATTTTTCATTTCCAAAGCCTTTGGACCAGAATCTATGTCTCCATTGCCAAATATCGGAATGTGGATACGTGGATTGTCCGCAATTTTGCCAATCAAATCCCAATCCGCTTGCCCCTTATACATCTGTTTTCGGGTGCGTCCATGAATCGAAAGAGCCTTGATGCCCACATCTTGCAATCTCTCCGCTACTTCCTCAATAAACAAAGTGTTTTCATCCCAACCCAAACGAGTTTTGACCGTCACAGGAAGCTTGGTCGACTTCACAATGTAGTCGGTCAGTTTCACCATCCTATCAATATCCTGCAAAATTCCAGCACCCGCCAACTTGCAGGTTACTTTCTTCACAGGGCAGCCATAGTTGATGTCCAAAAGCTCAGGTTTGGCTTCTTCGACAATCTCCGCAGTTCGGCGCATGGAGTCCAAATTAGACCCAAATATCTGAATACCAATAGGTCGTTCTTCGTCGTAAATGTCCAATTTCTCGACACTTTTGGCGGCATCTCGTATCAAACCCTCCGAACTGATAAACTCAGTGTACATCAAATCCGCCCCCAATTTCTTGCATATCGCACGAAACGGTGGGTCACTCACATCCTCCATTGGAGCGAGCAAAAGCGGAAAATCTCCCAATTCTATATCAGCTATTTTGACCATTGCGAATTAAAATTAAAATCTAAATAAAAATGAAAAGCAGCAAGAGAACTTATTTAATTCCCCCTTTGAAGAGCCTGTCCCGAGACTTCGGGAGGGCGAGGGGGATGTTAGGTTAGTTTTGAAGTATTCACAAAACCAACACAACGCAGTAATGATTGCTTAAATTTATCACACTGTTTCTTTTATGCGGTTAATCGCCTGCAAATGATGAGAATTGTGGTAAATCGTAAAAAACAATACTTCACGCACCAACAATTTGCCCAACAATGGATGAGGCATCAAGTAGTTGTCCAAATCCTTTTCAGACCATTTTTTATTAGTTCGTTCGACAAGTTTTCCTTTGACCGTCTCCCAATTTTTCAACATTTCAGCCTTGTCATATCCCTTCGATTTATCAGGCGCAAAACTGCCTGTGAGTCCAGTACCTGCACCAGTCGCTAATTTTTCTTGGTAACGTGCCACCAAAGCCTCAAAAGTGCGAGACGGACGATTGGGTTTTCCCATTGCCCGAAGCATCATTTTGTTCATTTTCAAGCCCGAAGCCACTGCTGCTCCACCACGAATCAAATGGTCGAAATTTTCTGCGATAGACCATTTCCCTTCAATGATTTCCTTGTTGAACAATTCATCAGGAGTGTTTTGAATGGCTGCTGTTACCTCATCAAAAATGGGAGGAATTTGCTGCAAAATATCTGCTTTGGAGTAGGTTTTGGTATTGATTGGCATATTATTAACGTATTTTTGAACTGCAAAATTCACTATTTTTTACTGCAATTACAAAATTAACATGATTTATGCTACAAAGCCTTCAATCTGAAACTGGAAAAATCAAAAACAT
>JBGCDY010000619.1:0-10495 GCA_045105835.1 Chitinophagales bacterium | reverse complement strand
ATTTTGGATTGAATGATATGGATTATTTGGTGAAAGACTACAGCATTGGTTATGCTTATTCTGCCAATCTATTTTTGGAAGGTTTGGAGACAGAAGCGAGTAATAAGGAACAAAACTATGTGGGGTTTGCGCCCGTTTTTGAAAAGCAATTGGCGTTGAATGGGCTTAGAAATATTCGGAGTTGTTCGGAGGCAGAATTGCAGCCACTTGAAGGGAGTGAACGAGAGGTGGAGCAATTGCGAGAAATGATGAATGGAACGGTTTTTTTGAAGGAGGAAGCAAGCAAACAAAACTTTATGGAGAATGGAGCAAATGGGCGTATTTTGCATCTGGCAACTCATGCTTGTTTGAGTGAAGAAGACCCAATGTTCAATACCATTCACTTCGTAAACGACTATTTATCAACTTATGAGCTGTTTAATATTCGCTTGGATGTAGATTTGGCGATATTGAGTGCCTGCAATACAGGTTCAGGAACATTGGTTCGAGGCGAAGGAATCATGAGTTTGTCGAGAGGTTTTTTGTATGCGGGATGTCCAAGTATTGTCACCAGCTTGTGGAATGTGAACGACAATGCAGCAGTGGATATTATGTTGAATTTACACGCTAATTTGATGGAGGGACAGTCTAAAAACGATGCACTACGAAGTGCTAAACTTCAATATTTGCAGAACAAACCCAATCGTTTATCTGCGCCTTATTTTTGGGCAACTTTCGTGCATATCGGTAACCCCAAACCGATTGAATTAAATTCTGTCTCTACTAACTTATACTGGTTGTTATCCCTGCTTGTTTTGGGTCTTGGTAGCTTGTATTTGATTGGAAGAAAAATGAGGTTTTCTGAATCAAGTACCAAGACATAAGATTAAAGACAAACTTTTTCGTGCCCAATGATTTGATTGAGTATTCAAAATGAGTAAAATTCAGTTGAAGAACAAACAAAGCCCCAATTGGAGATGTCCAGTTGGGGCTTTTAGTTTTAGGTAGAAGTGTTTCTTTTAACTTTGACTTTCATTCGCACCTTGATTATTCTCTTCTTCCAATTCCATCATCCAATTTCCTCTTTCATCAGGATTGAATTTCCAAACAGCATAGTTTGTCTCGATATTGTTAAACATCAAATTCCATTCTTCAGGAGAATTAGATTCTTCCAAAATCAAATAACGTCGCAAGTCTAAAATCACGTCCAAAGGATTGATACTCACAGGGCATTCTTGTACACAAGCATTGCAGGTCGTACAGCCACGGAGTTCTTCCACCGAAATGTAGTCGTGAAGTAGCGTTTTGCCATCATCAAAATCAGCACCATTTTTTCTTTTTGCAGCTCCCAGTTCTTCTGCTCTGTCACGCACATCCATCATGATTTTTCGAGGAGAAAGCAGTTTACCTGTTTGGTTGGCTGGACAAGCTTCTGTACAACGACCGCATTCAGTACAAGCATAGGCATCCATCATATTTTTCCAACTGAGGTCAGTGACATCTTTTGCCCCAAACTTTTCGGGTTGGGCATCAGGGTCTTCTTCTGGCATTGGCGCATCCGGGTTTAGCATCAATTTGATTTCTTCCGTGATGCGAGGCATATTTACCATCTCCCCTTTTTGCTCTCCTTGGTCCAAAGCACCAAAATAAGCATTCGGGAAAGCCAAGAAAATATGGAGGTGCTTGGAGTAGGTAACGTAGATGAGGAATGCAAAAATGCCCAAAATGTGTGCCCACCATGCAAGACGTTCGATGACCAGCAAAGTGGTCTCGGAGAAATTCATAAAGATAGGAGCCAATAAACCAGACACTAAGAAACTCCCCGTTTGGTGATAATGTGTGGGGTCAAAACCGTTGGCTTGAATCGCTAAGTCAGCAGCATTCATTTTCAATATAGCAGACATCAATACAATCTCAATGACCAAAATTAGATTGCCATCCAATCCAGCCCAGCCTTCCATTTCCTTGGCTTTGAAGCGGGCTTTTTCGGTGAAATTTCTGCGAATCAAAAAGACCACACAAGCAATGATTACTCCTACTGCCAGCAGTTCAAAAAAGCTGATAATCACATTGTAAAAACCACCCAAAATAGGTGCAAACATTCGGTGTGTACCAAACAAACCGTCTAATACAATCTCCAGTACTTCAATGTTGATGAGCAAGAAACCTGCATAAATGATGAAGTGCATAATGGCAGGCTTCCACTGACGAAACATTTTTTTCTGCCCAAAGGCAAGCATCATCATGTTTTTGAAACGTTGTCCAGAATCACCGCTTCTGTCCTCTGCTTTTCCCATCTTGATATTGTAGCTGATTTCCAGCACTCTTCGACGAAAAATATAAGCAGTAATGCCCAGTGCAATGACAAATAAAACTTGTTGCAGTATGGTTAGTATCATGGGTACTGATGAATTGTGAGCAATAAAAGGCGAATAAGTAGTGAGTGAATCCATAGATTGAAACCGAAAACTTACTCTTTGACCCTTGTTTGGAAAACAAATACAGGGTTTATCGCCATAAAAATAGAAAACAAGTGCTTCAAAATGAAATTAAACGGGAAAATATCGCAGCCCTTCGGGCGTTTTTAGTACAAAAATACTATTTTCTATCTCCAGCAAGTCCAAATATCCTACAAGCATAGGAATTGCAGGCATAGAAAAGTTTTTTCCGTATAGTTTTTGAATCAAGCTGAAGAAATCCGTAGTGCCTTCTTGTATGTATTTCAGGCATTCTATTTTTCGTTCTTGGATTCGATTGACCTGTTTTTTGATGACCTCTTTGGCATTGTTGAAGGGAGCATAATGACCAGGATATACGATGTCAATATCCAGTTGCGCAAATTTTTGGTAGGACTCAAGTAGTTGAAGAATGCCTTTGTTTCTGGTGTAAGGTGGTTCGATATCTGCATCAATCACAGGAGTTGGAGTGATTCTCAAAAGCATATCCGCAGAAAGTAACTGCTTGGTTTCGGCTTGATAAAAACAGGTTTGGCTGATACAGTGACCTGGTGCATAAATGACTTGCCATGCTTGTCCACCCAATTGAATATCCTCGTCTAATGAGAAGATTTTTACCCGACTTTCAGGGATTGGCAACCAATAGTCATCAAATTGAGTGAAAACATTTTTAAAATTTTCTGTAATGGGGGAGTCTCCCATTTTCTTCAACTCTGTAGAAATGGTTTGAACACGCCTGTCTCGCATTTTGTCCAAATTCACTGCCCAATCATAAACATATTTGGATACCCAAACTTCGGCATTACTATGCTCGCAGATTCGCCCTGCCATGCCTATGTGGTCAATGTGTGAGTGGGTAATAACGACTCTTTTGATATCCGAAATACCTAAACCATTTGCAGCCAGTCCGTTTTGAAGCGCCGTCCAACTCGCCTCAGAGTTTTCACCACTGTCAATCAAGGTAGGTTCTGGATATTTGAATAGATAGGTATTGACCGTTTTCATCCCAAAAATAGTGGGGAGTTCTATTCGGATAGGAGAGGAGGAGAAAAGTTCGTCTTTATTGAAGGAATCAGACAACTGAGGATTTAGAATATCTTGTTTGTTCATATTGATTTGCAAATTGTAAAAATAGAATTTGCAAAATACCATAAAATACAAAAATGGATTAGAGAAATTTCCCTAATCCATTTTGCTGCAATCAATACTCAAAAATAAATGAGAATTAAAATAAGAATCAAAATTTTAAGACCACTTCAATATCAAATTCTTATGAAGTGAATTTTGCAAAATTGTTTTTTCAATGTTCATCAGTTTACATGAGTCAAATCGCTTTGTTTACAATCAATGTTGTAAAATTATATTTGTTTGATTTTTCTGACAGGATAAGCTACATCAATACCTGCTTCACCAAATGCTTTTTTAATTTCTTTGTAAGATTGGAAGTAAACATCCCAGTAAGTTTCTGGAGTAGCGTAAGGTCTAACTGCCAAAAGGATATTGTGTTCTGCAAACTTTTCGATTTCGATAGTTGGTGCATCTGCAAGTTTGTGAGGTACTTTGTCAAGTGCTTTCTTGATGATTGCTTGTACTTTATCAAAATCCTCTTCATAAGGCATAGCTACATTCAAATCTACTCTCAGTTTACCTATGGAAGAAAGATTGGTCATGATGCCACTTGTAGCGATTCCATTAGGAATGATGATTTTTTTGCTATCCAAAGAGGTAAGAATGGTGTTAAATACTTGAATTTCATCAACGTGTCCTAATTGTCCTTGAATATCAACAAGGTCACCTACTTTGTAAGGTTTGAACAAAAGAATCATTACACCAGATGCAAAATGTCCCAATGTACCTTGAAGAGCCATACCGATAGCCAAACCACCTGCTGCAATCAAAGCTGCAAAAGCTGTCACTTCAATACCAACAACACCTGCTGCGGTAATCAAAACCAAAACTTTTAGAAGAACGCTGGTGAGAGACTTCAAAAAAGGCTGAACATCTTTGTCCATTTTAGCACGATCCATTGCTTTTCCTAAGAGGCTCGTGACCCAGCCTACAATCCAAAATCCAATGATTAAAACAAAAATTGCAGATAAGATTTTTGGAGCCCATCCTGCTAATTGTTCCGCCAATTTCTGGCTAAGTTCTGCGATATTAATATCCATGGTTACATGTTTTGTGTGAATAGAATTACCTTTAAGACGGGAAGGGTCAAAAGAATGTCACAACAAAAAATGAAAAAAAGGATTGTAATACTTGCAAATAGGTAATAGATTGCAGTCAATGATAAATAATGGAATATATTTCTTCTTAATGAAAAGTATTTTGAGGAGTAGTGTTTTTATTTATTTAATAATGAAGTATATGCAAAATTTATGCTTAATAACGATAATGTTTGAATTTGCGTAAACTTGAAGGCAAACTTGTTTTTACATTTATTGAACAACATCGCCATATAGGTCAAATTCTCCAGCATCACGGACGAAGATATTGGCGAAATCTCCGACCCTTACATAATTGTTAGCAGCATTTACAATAACCTCATTATCTACTTCGGGAGAATCGTATTCAGTACGCCCAATAAATTGGTCCGCCTCTTTTCGGTCAAAGAGTACCTTGAAAGTTTTACCGATTTTTTCTTGGTTCAATTCGGCGGAAATCTCTTCTTGAATCTCCATAATATAATTCGTTCGTTCTGCTTTTACATCCGCAGGAATATCGTCTTCAAATTCGTGAGCAGAAGTATTTTCTTCATGTGAGTATTGGAAAATACCCAAACGCTCAAAACGTGCATCTCGAACAAACTGGGCAAGTTCTTCCACATCTTTGTCTGTCTCACCAGGGAAGCCCATTAATAAAGTGGTTCTCAATGCAATATCAGGAACTCTTTGTCGAATATTTTTGATAAGTTCATAAGTATCCGCTTTGGTAATATGGCGACGCATACGCTTCAAAACAGAATCGCTGATGTGCTGCAAAGGCATGTCTAAATAATTGCAGATGTTGTCTCTTTCTCGCACCACATCCATGACATCCAAAGGGAATTTGTAGGGATAAGCATAGTGCATTCGAATCCATTCCAAGCCATTTACATCAGATAAAGCACGCAATAAATCAGCTAAAGCGCGTTTTTTATAAATATCTAACCCGTAGTAAGTCAGTTCCTGAGCAATCAACATGACTTCCTTTACTCCCTTTCTTACCAAGTTTTCTGCCTCTATAACAAGACGTTCAATAGGCTTAGAAACGTGTTTGCCACGCATCAAAGGAATGGCACAAAAAGAACAAGTACGGTTGCAGCCTTCAGATATTTTGAGGTAGGCATAATGAGAAGGAGTTGTCAATAAAGAACGTTCTCCAATCAAATCGTGTTTGTAATCTGCTCCCAACTCTTCCAATAAAAAAGGAAGGTCAAGTGTCCCAAAATAAGCATCTACTTCAGGAATCTCTTTCTCCAAGTCGTCCTTGTATCGCTGTGATAAGCAACCAGTGACATATAGTTTTTCAATATCACCCTGGGTTTTTACTGAGGCATAATGCAAAATAGTCTCAATTGACTCTTGTTTGGCGACATCTATAAAGCCACAAGTATTCACCACCACTATATTGGCATCGCCTTTATCACTCTCATGTGTGACAGCAATCTCATTGCCCTTCAATTGATTCATCAATACTTCTGAATCCACAATGTTTTTGGAGCAGCCAAGAGTGACTACATTTACCTTGTTATTCTGAGCAGAAACTTTTGTCTTCATGCGATAATGTTCTTTTTGGGAGAATGACAAAGCATTGTTCAACAATGCCTTACTACTTGCATATTGAATATCAAATAGTAAGGCATTATGTGTAATTCGTCACTCACAATTACAATTGTTTATCAAGCGTTGAATAAACTATCTACAAACTCTTTTTTATTGAATACCTGCAAATGATCTATACCCTCACCTACTCCAATGTATTTGATAGGAATTTTGAATTGATCTGCAATACCAATCACAACGCCTCCTTTTGCAGTTCCATCCAATTTGGTAATTGCAATACAAGTAACTTCTGTTGCATTGGTAAACTGTTTGGCTTGTTCAAGTGCATTTTGCCCCGTTGAACCATCCAAAACCAACATAACGTCATGGGGAAAATCACTGTCCACCTTTTTCATTACCCGTTTGATTTTGCTCAACTCGTCCATCAAGTGTTTTTTGTTGTGCAAACGTCCAGCAGTATCCACCAAACATACATCGTAACTTCTTGATACAGCAGCACTAACGGTATCATAGGCTACCGCAGCAGGGTCAGAACCCATTTTTTGTTTAACCATCTCTGTTCCAGACCGTTCAGCCCAAACTTCCAATTGGTCAATTGCGGCTGCTCGGAAGGTATCCGCAGCACCCATAACTACTTTTTTGCCTTGTTTTTCAAATTGGTAAGCCAATTTTCCAACTGTTGTTGTTTTTCCTGTACCATTGACTCCCACAATCATCATGATATAAGGCTGTCCACAAGTATCAGGAAGTGTAAAATCGGTATAGTCAGGTGTATTGTTTTCGGAAAGCAGGTCAATGATTTCATCTTTGAGCATTTGATAAACCTCTTTTACATTGAGGTATTTATCACGTTCTGCCCTTGCCTCCAATCGGTCAATGATTTTGATGGTTGTATCCACGCCAATATCAGAAGCCACAAGAGCCTCTTCAATACTATCGAGTAAATCAACATCAATCTCAGTTCGTCCTGCGACTGCTTTGGAAAGTTTAGAAAAGATGCCTTGACTACTCTTTTCTAAGCCTTTATCAAGGTCTTCTTTTTTATTTTTTTTGGAAAATAGCTTTTTGAAGAAAGACATGGTAGGTAATGAGTTAAAATGAAAATCAAATGTTTGCCCAATAATGAATGACACTATTAGACAATCCTACAGTAAGACCTTTAGAAAACAGTTTTTACGATCGTCAGAAGTGGGGCGACTCTGTATCCTTCAATATTTGAAATACTGAAACAGGCTTCGCTTTACTTATGATGGTCTTAAAGTAAAACTAAGAGAAAATAAAATAACAAAAAGGCTTCTCCTTTATCATTGCAAAAGAGAAGCCTACAAAAGTGAATAAGTTA
This sequence comes from Chitinophagales bacterium, assembly GCA_045105835.1. Taxonomy (GTDB): domain Bacteria; phylum Bacteroidota; class Bacteroidia; order Chitinophagales; family UBA2359; genus JAUHXA01. Next base: position 2,954 of record JBGCDY010000619.1, on the reverse strand, counting down.
TTCACTTAGATTGTAAGTATAGTAGAATCCTGAGGAGAACTCATTAGAAATTTCAAAGAAAAACAGAGATTCAAAATAAAATGAAGCCTCTATCTAAATAGTTGAAAATCTACTGAATATTCTTCAAGTATTCGTCTATTTTGTCTTTGTGAATCATTTTTTCTTTGTAAACATAGTTCCCTGTTTTAGGATCTTTTTCGCTTACAACAATTTTAATGTGATTCTTACTGGTATTGTCACCTATACCCCTAGTAGTTACCCTTGAGTTTTTAGATACCTTTCCCATAACGGATTATTTTATTTCTTTGTGAAGAGTATGTTTTTTCAATGTTGGATTGTATTTCTTCAATTCCAATCTAGAAGGCGTGTTTTTTCGGTTCTTAAAAGTTGAGTACCGAGATGTTCCTGGAAGTCCAGTTTTTTTGTGTTCTGTACATTCCAGAATAATCTTTAAGCGATTGCCTTTGCTTTTCTTTGCCATGATTCCTACTACCTTTTAAATTAAGTTTAAGACTGTAAATACTTTTTACCAGTTTTTTTCTCTACTTCTTTAAGGTATTCGTAGATACCTTTTTTATCAATGGTTCGCAAAGCAGCCATTGAAATTTTTAGACGGACCCATCGGTCTTCTTCTGGAATGTAAAATCGCTTCGTTTGGATATTAGGACGAAACCATCGTTTCGTTTTCCTGTTTGAATGCGAAACATTATGACCCGTAATAGGTTTTTTGCCAGTTAATTCACAAATTTTTGACATATCTTTGAAAAATTTTACTTTCAATTTTCGGAGTGCAAAGATGCAACTTTCTAAAGAAAATTCCTAAAAAGACAGAAAGAATATACTGCAAAAATATAGAGTATGGTTTGTTTTTTAGTTCAAATCTTTATTTTTAGCATGATTTTTTGGAGTGAAAAATGTTTTTACACACTTCAATGAAAGTTTTAGATTTATCTTTGTAGTGGAATGGAGTTTAATTGAGGCGTTAAATAAATTGCTGGAAATTAATTGTTTATGAGGTGTATAGGCAAAGTTTTCATGTCTTTTACTACAAACTGAGAAAATTGATTTTTGTAGTTTGAATGCTTTATTCTGTCTTTGATTGATTTCAGTAGAGTAGATGTTTTACAAAATCAAAATCAAAAGGTCTAAATGTATTGAAGGCTTCAATGAACTTGATTTTAGGTGTTTGGCATCTATTGAAGTAGCTTCACCAAAATATTGCCTATTTGTTATTGTTCTTAATCGCCTGACCTACAATTTCTCGAAAAGGAGTTTTTTGTTGCCAAATAAAACCATCCTTATCAACTGCATAAGTGATATCTGCAAGTTTGAGCATGAAAACAAAATTTGTCCACCCATAAGGAGAGAGAACTTTTGTGCCTACTTTTTTAAACTCATTGCCAATATCGTATATCAAAATATCATCATTGGGCATAATGTAATAAAAAGTCTGGTCATCATGCATTTTGCATTGATAAAGATAATTTTCAGGAGATTTTTCGGTTATACCATAGTGTTCTTGAGCGTATGTATTGAAGGAAAACAAGCTGAGAATAAAGCAGATCCCAAAAAAAACTTTTGATGTGTACATTTTTGTGAACGATTTTAGGGTAAAAAAACAAAAAAGAAACGCTGTTGTTAAGTAATGACTAAAATAAATCCCGATTTCTTTATAAACCCATTCTTCCTTCGTACTATTTGAAGGACTTTACTAATGAATAAGGATTGATAAAGTTTTTGATGAAGATAAAACAATAAAATTAAAATATAAATGATGAAGAAATTTGTAGCTCTTTTCGCCTTGCTATTTTTTAGCCTTCAAACGCAGGCAGCCTATCTGCTATTGCACATGGACGAAAAACAAAAGGAGCATTTGAAGGCTTATGGAATTGCTTATTGGGCATTGGACAATGAAGTGGATGTGGATTGGTTGTTGAATTATCGAGGAGGTAGTTTTGCGATAGCCTACAATCCGCTGATAGAAGGGGAGTGTAAAATCAGAGGGGTGAATTATGAGGTGTTACCCGATGCTAAATATACTTTGATTTTGCAGGAAATCAGTCAGCCCGATGTAAATATGGACATTGTGAAGCTCGAAAAAGCTCCAAAGATTGCGGTGTATTCTCCTAAGGATAAACCCCATCACCCTGATTTGCCCTGGGATGATGCGGTGACCCTAGTATTGGAGTATGCCGAGATTCCTTTTGATGTAGTATATGATGAGGAAGTTTTGACGGATAAATTGTCGGATTACGATTGGCTGCACCTGCATCATGAGGACTTTACAGGACAATATGGTAAGTTTTATACTGCCTATCGGGGACAAAGTTGGTACATAGAGCAGGTACGATATGAAGAAGCGAAGGCTAAAACGCTTGGTTTCAAGAAGGTATCAACTATGAAATTGGCGGTCACCAAAAAAATCAAAGAATATGTAGTAGGGGGTGGGTTTATGTTTGCCATGTGTTCGGCTACAGATACTTATGATATAGCTTTGTGTGCCGAAGGGGTAGATATTTGTGATCGAATGTTTGACGGAGATGGTCCTGATCCAAAGGCGCAGGACAAGTTAAACTTTGATAATGGTTTTGCTTTCCAAAACTTTACGCTCTATCGAAATCCTACAAAATATGAGTTTTCGAGTATTGATGCGACGGAGTCACGTCGAATACCTAAAAACTTGGATTATTTTAGTCTGTTTGAATTCTCTGCAAAATGGGACCCGATTCCGACGATGCTTACCCAAAATCATACCCGAACTATCAAAGGTTTTATGGGACAAACTACTGCCTTTAGAAAACAGTATGTGAAACCAGAGGTTTTGGTGATGGGGGAAAACAAAGCTGCATCTGAGGCGAGATACATTCACCACGAATATGGCAAGGGATTTTGGACTTTTTATGGCGGTCATGATCCTGAAGATTATCAGCATTATGTTGGCGAACCTGCAACAG
>JBGCDY010000618.1:0-4310 GCA_045105835.1 Chitinophagales bacterium | reverse complement strand
TTTTCTCGCCATAGCCCATTTGGTAGCTATCCGCTTCGATGTGTATTATTTCGATGGGAATGCCATTGGCGTGGAAAATTTCGGTTGGTATGGGGGTGTTGGTGGTCATGGAGGCAAGATAAGGATTTATGCGAAAATTTTTATCCAAACCTTCCCTCAAATCTCTTCCTTCAATGTCTTAATATCTGCAATCAACTGACTGATATCTGTCTTATTCAATCCATTGTAAATACCTCTGATATGCCTGTTGTGGTCGATTAAGACAAAATTTTCGGTATGCAGAAAATCCTCAGGCTCTTTTTCCAGCCCCAAATCCTCTTCCACAAAGTAAGCGTTTCGACCCAAACCATAAATCTGTGTTCGCTCACCCGTCACCAAATGCCATTTGCTGCTGATGATGTCTCTTTCGAGAGCATAGTTTTTTAGGATGCTGACTGAATCGTATTCGGGGGTGACAGAGTGGGAGAGAAGGAGTACTTCTGTGTCGGTTTTGAAGGCTTCTTGGAGCAAGCCCATATTGTCTGTCATTCTGGGGCAAATACCAGGACAAGTGGTAAAAAAGAAGTCGGTGACGTAAATTTTATTTTGGAAAGTTCGTTCGGTGATGGTGTCTCCTTCTTGGTCGATGAGTTGGAAAGGAGGGATTTGGTGGAAACTCTGCAATGAATCGCTATCAGAAGCATACCAATGAGGAGTGAAGTTAGCGTCTTTGTAGTAGGGGAGGTTGGCGACTCGACTTTGTTTTTCTTTGGGGGATTGTGAACAGCCTATTACTACAAGGGCGAGCAATAGGCAAAGCAAATTATTCTTTGTACTGGATAATTTCGTCTTCCAATTCATAACACAAACTTGATCTTTTCAAACCAAAAATTCTTCCATTTTTGGCTTCATAGTTATTGTAAATTTTGCCGTTTTCTCTCCAAGCCCTTTGCAGCCCTTCTTCTTTGCCAGCCACTAAGTTTCTTTCTTTGAACTTCATACCGCTTTTGTACCATTGAAGTTGCAGCCCTTGTGAGATGCCTTTTTCGTAATTGGATTCTGACCTTATCAAACTGTTTTTCCACCAAGTTTTCACCTTCCCATTCAGTTTTCCATGCGAATATTGGGCTTCAAAACTTAGCATATTTCCCTCAAACCACTTTTTTTGATAGCCATGTTTTTTGCCATTGAAGTATTGTATCACTTCTGCGGTGTCTGTTTTTTCATCGTGGTAAAAGGAGAAGGAGGTACCCGTAAAAGGCTTGTTTACGTGGTAAACAAGCCCTTCATTGGGTCGCAAGTCTAATTCATTTTTTGAGACAAAAAGCTTGTAGGCTACTTTTTCTTCCTTCTTAATATCTTGGGAAAATGTACTCAATCCTCCATTGCAGGAACTCAATCCCGCAATGAAGAGAAAGAGACAAAGCATTTTTGCAATGCTTCTTAAAGCATGAAACTTTGAAGTCTGATTAGTAAATTTTCTTTTTATTGGTGCATTCATCTCATTCTTACTGAATATCATTTGGAGTGCCTTGGTAATCGCCAGGGAAAAGGATATAGTATTGACCAAGGTATAAGTCGTTTTGGATGTGGTAGTGATATTCTGCATCATCTGTGTGCTGGGTCGTACTTGTGTGCCCGCCCGAAGCATCCAAATCTGTAGGGTAAGTACCTGTCGAATTGCATTTTCTACCATAGAGGAAGAAGCCATCGGATATGATACCAATCAAAGCGTCGTCGTCTTCAGACCAAGCTTTTGGTTCGAGGTGGTAGTGATAGCTTTGAGGACCCGTATGTGCGCCCGTGTAGTCCAAACTTTGAACGGCATTGTCCAAAGGTACGTTGGGACCTTCCTCGTCGTTGTAAATTACCGAGCCACTGACTGCAATGCCGATTGCGCCCAAACCTGTTGAAGAAGAATTGGATGCTTTCTCAGGGCTTGTAGGTACTCGCAGGGTATAAGAGCCATTGAATTGGTCAATATTACCAGGCGCAAGACCCGTAGCCACCGTAGCTTCTGCAAACAAAGGGTGGGTCGAAGACCAATAAGGAGAAGTATGATTGGGCAATCCATTGGTTTCTATAACCGTTTGGCTACCATCTAAATAAATGTCGAAATTGTCGGTGTCGAAGTCGGCAAATGCAGCATGTAAGGTACCTTCTGGCTCGCTTGTATCGTCATCGCTGTCTTTGTCACAAGAAAAAAGGAAGATGCCAATAAAAAAGGCAAAAGAAAACAAAAGCAAATTTTTCATAGAATTTTTTTTGTTGTTTAAAATTTGACTTTTAGACACAGACTATTTAGAAACCCTTCGGAGGCGGACGATTATTTTCTGAATTGATAATCAATATCTGCAATGCTTTGTCTAAGAATTTGGAGAAATTTGCCTGCTGATTTGGATTCAACAAGGCTTTGACCTCTTCAAAATGCTCATAGGTGATTACAATCTTACCTTTCTCCAATTGCTGCAACTGGTGAATTAATGAATCTTCTACCTCATCATTTGTTTCCAAAAGTGTATGAAAATATTCTTGTCCAACTTTTTCCTGTTGTTCTTCAATCGCTTTGGTCGAAGAACTGTGCTTTTGCGCAGACTCTTTGAATAGAACCTCTTGCTCCGCATCTAAACCCAACATTTGGATGGCTTGCTGCAAAAAAGCATGAGGATGTGTTCTTGTATGGTTGGGTGGAGGGTGATGAGGTCCAAAAGCAATAAACAAAAGAGTTGCAATATTCAGCAATAACATCACAAAAAAAGCACCCTTGTAGAATTGAATGGGTTTCATAGTTTAATCATAAAGTTTGTAGTCTGAAATAAGATTTGGATTGCCTTGATTTACTGCCACTTCTGTTTGACTTGATGGATTGTTTTTGAGGTAGTGGGCAATAGAAAAGGCATTGAGCACAAAGAGTAACACCGCAGCAGCGGCAGCCATTCGCACCCTATTCATTGGGATAATTTTGGTAGCTTTTTGCCCTATTCGTTGTGTAATCTTCAAAAACAGGGCATCATCTGGGCTTGCCTTTTGGATTCCTTCAAGGCTGTTGAGTATGGAGTCTTTCCATTGTTCTTTTTCGTTTTGCATGTGCGAGTTTGTTTTTTTTCACTAACATTAACAATATTAGGACAAGCAAATTTATTTTTTCCTTCGGTTTGGGTAGAAATTATCCAGTTTTTTTCTCAGATTTTTCTTTGCCCTTTGGAGTAAACCCTCTGCTGCTTTGAGAGAAATTTCCATAATGTCTGCCACTTTTTGTCTCGGCAAACCTTCCACAAAACTCAAGATGAAAGCTGTTTTTTGGTTGGGGGGTAATAAGTCAATCGCTTTGAAAATGAGTATGGTTTCCTCCTTGTTTTCCATCAATACGCCAGGATGCTCAAAAGTTGGAACATCTGTCTTGACTTCTCCAAAACTCAAAAAGGATAGGTATTTCTTTTTTCTCAAAACATTCAGTGAGGTATTGACGGCGATTCTATAAATCCAAGTACCTACTGCTGAGTTGCCTTTAAATTTTGCAGCATTTCGGTGGATTTTGACAAAAACATCCTGCAAAATTTCTTCGGCATCTTCTTGGTTTTGGACATATCCGATGGCAGTATTATAGACTTTGGTGCTGAATGCGGTATATAGTTTCTGAAATGCCGCTTCCTCTCCGTTGGCTATAGATTGCAGCAGGTCAATGTGTTCGTCCATCGTGTTTTACTAATTGTGGGGGTTGCAAGTTTCGATAAGGTAATTAGACGTAAAATATTTTGCAAACATTCGGAGGGAGGGAAAATAAAAAGCCTGATACTTTGAAAATTTTCGGGGAGAGAAAGAAACACCTATGGTTTTTATTGAAGGTTAAGTAGCTCAATTTTTGCACCCAGACCCTGATCCATCAATGCTTCTTCTACGGTATGGAAGTTTTCTCTGCCCACACTTCGCACAATTTCACCTTCCTTCAAATGGTGTAAAAAATCGCAGGTTTCGCCCAAAGTCGAAAAGATATGAGAGGATAAAAGTACGATTTTGTTGAGTTCCTTCAATTTTTTTAGGACTTCTTGAATCACAATATTGCTTTGGATGTCGACTCCATTGAAGGGTTCGTCGAGAATGAAGACCTCATTTTTTTGCAGTAGAGTGCCCGTCAAAGCGAGTTTTTTTCTCATACCTGTCGAATAGGTATCTGCATATTGACCCAAAGGCAGGTCAAAAATATTGTGTTTGTCCAAGTTGTCGATTTTCACTTTGCGGGCATTGCAGAGCAATTGAAGGTATTCGTAGCCTGTCATTTTTGAAAGAAAAAAAGGATGGGTAGGTAAAAATCCAAGCGTGTTTTTCAACTT
>JBGCDY010000617.1:0-4892 GCA_045105835.1 Chitinophagales bacterium | reverse complement strand
AATCGTGCCTTACTTCGACGACTGCAAATGTCTGATGTAGAAGCCCTCAAAGAAGTCGCTTTTGCCCCGATTATTTGGAAATGGACAACCTCACAAGTTGAGGATGAAGCGAGCCTTAAGGAATATGTCCAAAAAGGAGTAGACGAGCGATGTGCTTTCCTCATTTTTGACAAAGCGACCAATCGGGTAGCAGGATGCACCAGTTATGGAAATATTCACTTAGAACACAATCGTTTGGAAATAGGTTGGACGTGGATAGGTTTGGATTTTCAGCGTACAGGATTGAACCGAGCCTGCAAATCTTTGCTCCTTCAGTATGCTTTTGAAACTTTGGACTGCAAGCGGGTTGAATTGAAAACAGATACCCGAAACAATAAATCCCGTACTGCTATGGAAGCAATGGGAGCGCAGCCAGAAGGAATTTTGAGAAGTCACATGACCCTAAACAATGGGAATGGGCGGCGAAGTACCATCTATTATAGCATTTTGGCGGAAGAGTGGGAAGGACTCAAAACGAGTGTTTTCAAGGATTTTATTGGTTAAGAAAAGACCTGAAGTTCCACGTGTCATACTGCAAGTATCCTCTGAAGGAAAATGACTAAATGATTCTAAAGTCAGGTGTTCTGAAAACATCTGACTATCTGACAATTTCACCTTGAAAGAGTACTGGTTTTTGTTATTGAACTTCAAAACGAAATATTCAAAAGTTCAATCTTGTTTCTTCCCAATTGAATTTTGCCCATTTTCTCCAACTTCTTCAACAATCGAGAAATCACTTCTCTTGAAGAATTCAAATCATAGGCAATTTCTTGGTGGGTAATATTGAAAACAGCCTTGCCTGTAATGTTTGCCTTGTCTGACAAATACTTCAATAGGCGTTCATCCATTTTCATAAAGGCAATACTGTCAATGACATGGAGCATTTCTGCAAAACGCTTGCGGTACACATCCATCACAAAGTTTTTCCAGCTTTTGAATTGACTCACCCATTCATCCATGAACCGCACAGGAATCAAAATCATGCTCACATCCTCTTCCACGACTGCCCTGATTTCACTTTGAGAATGAGACACACAGGCAGTCAGCGACATGGCACACGTCTCACCTGAACCCAAATAATACAGCAATACTTCATTGCCGTGGTCGTCCTCTCGTAAGACCTTGATACTGCCTTTGATTAAGAGTGGAATGTGTCGAATATACCCCCCAAAGTCAATAATAACACTTCCCGCAGACTCATTTATGAGCATGCCATGTTCTTCAATTAAATCTTGGAGTTGAGGTTCTTGCAGTAATGGAAAGTGTTCTTTGAGTATCTTTTTCATAAGATTCAATCATTGTTAAACTCAGAAATCAATCATAACTCACTGGTTCCGTAGGCATATTCTTAGCCTGCCAACTCGTCATTCCCCCTTTCATGTCATACACCTCTTTGAAGCGCATTTGCTGCAACATTTTGGCAGTTTTACCACTTCTACCACCACTTTTGCAATAGACCATGACAGGTCTGTTTTTATCCAATTCATCAATTTGAGCATTGAATTCACCTCCATGATAATCAATGTGTTTGGCACCTGCAATTTTACCTGTCTCTACCAATTCTTCAATGCTGCGTACATCTACCAATTGTTCATTCGAAATTTTATTCAACTTCGCTTGAAATTCTTCAGCAGTCAATTTTTCTGAAATGGTTGTAATTTCAGGGAGCGTTTTGTCAGTCGGTTGTGTGCTAGGAGCAGTGTCCCCACATGCAGCCAAAAAGCCACATAAGAAAAGAAGGAATAGTAAATTGATGGTTTTCATGGAAGAAAATGTTTTCAATAATAATGATGAAATAAAGGACTAAATATAAGTATTTTGGCTCAAACTTTTGAAGGCACCGAAGAGCAATGCAGTATTTTCTTTGGTATAAAATTTATACCCGAGAGAATAGGTAAAACATTTCGGTAGCTATTTGAAGGCAGCGCTCATCATATTTCGCTTTTTCTTGAGGACTGTCATCCGCAACCTTAGGATCTTCGTAAGTAACTGCAAATCGTTTTGATGCGCCCAAAACCACGGGGCAGTTTACATCGGCATGATTGCAGGTCATGATGGCTGCAAAATCTTTTGAAGGATTGGAGGAATCATCATACACTTTTGAAAAACAAATGATTGGAGAACTGTTTTTTGCAAAGAATAGATGGTAATGAGGATTTGTATTCCCTTTATCTTCTTCTGGAATGTGTACTTCAAAACCAGCCCTTTGAAGTGCCGCAACAGAGCGAGGGTTAAAAGCTGTAGCCTCTGTTCCTCCCGAATAGGTGTGAATGTTCTGAACTTGGTAATGATTGGCAGCCATTGCAGCCCATATTTGTCCAAAATGACTTCTGCGACTGTTGTGTGTACAAATGAAATTGAGGCGAACGGTTTTGTTTTCCTCCAGTTGCTGATGAATCCAGCTACTTACTCTTTCAAGTACTTGCTTTCTATTGGAAGAAATACTTTGAAAGTCAGCAATGAGCGGTTTGATATAGGATTGTAATATTGGATTTGTCATTGAAGTGAATGCTTTATTTATGACTGCAATATTACAATAATTGAAGGGAAAAGAAACGAACAAAATCGCTTTATTTATCATTACCTTTGTCTATCTCAAATCAACAAAGTATCCTTTAATTTGGTGTTTAAATTCACAAAACAACGATATGCTGCAATATTTTCCAGATAGTTCTTCCTTACTCAAAAGAACCAGAGAGTGGGATGACAGTTTTACGGATAGTACAATGCTCATTTGGGTTAAGTTGATGAATTGGTTGGAATTGTTCATCTCTATGCTACCCAACATTGTGTTGGCGACCATTATTTTGGTGCTGTTTTATTTTATTTCCAAGACCAATTCCCGTTATTCTTATCGGGTATTTAGGAAGGTAGGAGGAAGTGAGGCAGTTGGACGTTTACTGACCAGCATGGGTAGTTTCACCATCTTTTTGATTGGAACTTCCATCGCCTTGAGTGTATTGTCCTTGGACAAAGCAGTTGCTTCCATTTTAGCAGGTGCGGGAATCATCGGTTTGGCATTGGGGTTTGCTTTCCAAGATTTGACCGTGAATTTTATTTCCAGCATCATTATTGCAGTCAAACGCCCATTTGCCATTGGTGACTTGATAGAAAGTGATGGGTATTTTGGGCTTGTAAAGGAAATGAATTTTCGTTCTGTTATTTTAGAAAATACTGCTGGTCAATCCATCGTGCTTTCGAACCGTTCTACACTCGAACACCCCCTCACCAACTTCAATTATACAGGAAGAAGACGGGTAGAATTAAAGATGGGGGTTTCTTATGCCGAAGATTTGGAGCAGGTAAAAAAGTTGACAATCAAAACCATTTCCAAATTATCCTTTGTATTGTCCAATGAGAAAACAGAGTTGTTTTTTGAAGAATTTGGGGATAGTTCTATTAACTTTGTCCTTCGATTTTGGATTCAATTTAGAGAGCAATCCGAGTATTTGGAATCCCGTTCTAATGCCATTATAGCGATTCACAAAGTCTACAACCAAAACAATATTTCGATTCCCTTTCCCATCCGAACATTGGATTTTGGAATCAAAGGAGGCAAAGAATTGAGCGAAATTATTTCTACATCAAAATAGTGGGAGGCACTCGGAAAACATTCCCAATCTTTTGTTTTTCATCCCAAAGTAGAATACTCAAGTCATGAAAAAAACGATTTACATACTCTTGGTACTATTATCCCAGAATTTGGCATTCGCCACACACGAATTTTATGTCAGCATCTGCAATATACAACACAACACAGAGGCGGCAACTTTGGAAATCACCCTCAAAATATTCACCGATGATTTTGAGAAAGCTGTGCAAGAAAATGCAGAAGAAACTTTGCATTTAGGTACTCCCAAAGAAAATCCCAAAGCAGATGAATGGATTCGAGATTACCTTCAAAAAAAGCTGAAAATTAGGCTGAATGAGGATGCTTCAAACCCTTTCAAATATCTGGGCAAAGAAGTAGAGGTAAATGAAATGTGGTGTTATTTGGAGATAGAAAACGTCTCTACCATTGAAGCCATTGAAGTGAACAACTTCCTCCTGACCGAGACTTTCCCCAAACAAAGCAACATCGTAAACATTCGTGCAAATGCCCGTTTGGAAACTCTGGTATTGAGCAAAGATAAAACAGCCGACAAAGTGGATTATTGAAGTGAGCTAAAGCTTCAATAGGCTCTTTCTATAAATTAAAAAACCGTTGCCAAATCAGAATCTGGCAACGGTTTTTTAGTGAACTGTTGATTGTATTTTATTTAATCACAATTCTTTCTACATAGTACTCATTGGTGGTTTTGCTTTGAAAATGAACAAAATAAATGCCTGCCTCCAAGTGGCTAACATTCAATTGTTGGCGGCTACCAATCGTTTCATACTTCAATAATTCTTGTCCCACAAGATTGAAAATACTCAACTCCCAGTCCTTGTTTCCTTCAATTTGTACAAACAAATATTCATTGGTAGGATTTGGGAACAGATCAATCAATGTACCATCCAAGGTTTCGATGTTATCAGCTATAAGGCAACCCCTTCTACCTGGAGATGCATAAATATCGACACCTTGGTAAACCCCTGATAAATCTCCATCTGTCCCAATAGACCAGTTTACCACATCGCTATTATCAGCCATTTCATCACACAAATTGAGCGAATAACCACTGCCATCTGCTTCAAGTGGCCAAGGTTCAGCGTCGTCATAGTCCACAATATCAATAACATCACCCATTGTATTTTTGATTTCGACGTTTTCACCACTATTTCGCAGACCGCCATCAAAAGGCATAGATGAAACGCCAAAAAACTCCTGTATGAAATTAGGAAGCTTAGAAATTACAATGTATTCATTAGGC
>JBGCDY010000616.1:0-11186 GCA_045105835.1 Chitinophagales bacterium | reverse complement strand
AAAAATTGAACCCTTCACTATCTGCACTTGAAGGCTATCAATGGTATTTTCTTTAACTTCAAGATTTAGGGTGACTATACTATCGCAATTCTCTGTTGAATTGAAGGTTTCGACATAAATCCCTGATTGATTGAGCCAGTTTTCTCCAAAAAGAAACTCATCCTCTTCACATATAACTTGAGAGATACTATCGGTATAAACAGGAATAGAATAAATATAGTCCTCAGATACTCTGCACCCTGTCCCATTCATTATTCTTAGTTGGTATCGCCCTTCTCCCTGCATAGCAGAAAGCTGTGAATCGGTTTCGCCAACAAGAGCGATTCCCTCTTTATACCATTGGTAGGCAAAACTCGGATCGCCTTCTACTCCAAAAATAAAGTTATTAGCACACGGTGAATCTAATTCTAATAATTGAAAATCAAGGTCTGATTCTTTATTTAAAATGAAATTGTCTAAGAAATAAAAGAAATCTTCTTGCGCTTCAGTTCTCACACAATCTGAACCGACCACAATTGCAGAAACATCTTGCTCAGGTCTTATTTCAATGCTAATTTTTTTCCAAAAATCACCAGAATCATTGGCTATTGATTTTGAGGTCAACAAAGTAAAGCCTGTATATCTCAGTGGGCAATCATAATCAGTACCCGTAGAAAAGGGGAGGTTAGCACAATTGTTAGTCCCATAAAAAGAGATATTAAAATCAGGAGAACGGTCTATTCCTGCAAAGCCCAGGTATAATTCAAATAAATAAAGTGAATCTTTTTCCATTGGATAGTTCAGACAAACACCCGCATATTCTTTATGAGCGATTACTAAATTACCTACATTTCTATTTCCATTGATAAGCCGTAAACAAGCATCGCCATCTGGAATAGGGAAAGGAGGCGGAAAATGATTTTCTCCTGTCCAACCACATAAATTCATATAATCAATCGTCCCTGCCGAAGCCTGACTCCAATCATTCAGGCAGTCCATTTGCCCAGAACCCGACGGACAACAACTATAGTCTTCAAACGAAGGATTGGGAATCATAGATTGATAATCAATAACTTCACAAACACAATTAGGGTCATTGATATCTACCAATCCGTTGTTGTCATCGTCAATACCATTGTCACATATTTCCTGTGCCAAGCCCAATTGAGGTAACAAACAAATAAATGTGAATAAACAGAATTTGAATAAAAAATTAGAAGTAGATATGGGTATCATGTTATTAAATTCTATTTTTTTATTTGCAATACTTATCCGCTTTAACTTTATCCTTGTTTTCTTTTTGGGTTACTGCTAACTATCTTCTTTCTTAATTTTCCAACTTCCTTTATCAATACTTCTAACATCTTCAATTCCCTTGAAGTTATTTAAAAACTCATAAAGATTATTTAGCTCATTATCTGATTCGTCTCCTTCATAGGATTTGATAATCAAAGCATTTTCTTTATTTTCCACAACTTTGGATGGGGAATCATCAATTATTATCATCGATTTCATTCCAATATCTTTTTGTTTTATTCTTCTCAAAGGTTTTATCCATTGATTTTCTCTATAAAACCCACCATATTCAAATCCTTCAAGTATTGGCTTTTTGACAACTTTAACGGAGCAATTCAATCTTGTCCAAACAAATTCTAATTTATGGTGTTCTGGAATTAATTTTTTCACGATTTCGTTTACATATTCATCGTCGGCAGATGACCAAATAGCAACTCTATAATTCTGAAAACACTTCTTTAAAAAGCCATCTACATTCGGTCTTTTGTAAACGTTGAATCCTTCAAATATAAAATCTGCTTTTCGATTTAACTTATCTCTTGTTGCATGAATTAGTGTTTCGTCTAAATCAAATATTAGTAACAGATTTTTATTCGATATTTCCATTTACTTCAATTTCTTTTTTTGCTTGTGAGAGGCTACTCGATTACCCCAATTTCTCTTTTAATTTTTTCAAGTCTCTTTGGGCTTCTTTAAAATCAGGGTTTAATTCCAATGATTTATTAAACATCCCAATAGCTTCTTCTTCTCTTCCTATTTTTATTAACAAAACTCCCATACTGTGATAGGGATCATGTTCATGAGGATATAATTTAGTTAGAACTTGGAATACCTTTAGAGCTTCCCCTTCTTTCCCTAACCTTATTAGTTGAAACCCAAACCTGCTTATTCCCTTCCAAGTAAAATCATATTCTGTGCTACCACTTATATTTTCAACACAAAAACTTAGGGCTTTATCAATGTCTTGTATTTCTAAATAAAGGTTTAGCAGCTTTTTTTTATTCATGCTCTTCAATGTGAACTCTTGCTCCGCTATAGTCTCCACTCCATACCATCTTCTTTCTTCATCAGATATTTTTGTACTGTCAAAAGTATAAAACTCCCAAAGTACACCTTCATTCTTTCGAATATATTGAGTGCCATATACTTGAGGCTGGTTTCTTATCATTAAGTCTCTATCTATAGCTGCAGCCAAGAGCCATTTATTGGTTGATTCATCTAAATCTATGGCTTTTCTCATCATTTTGACAGCCATACTTGAAGCATACGAACTCCTTTCATTCTTCTCATCCCTTCCATGTTGGAAAACTATTGCAGCATTTACACAATCTTCGGATGTCGATATTTTTTTCCCTTCATACAGTTCAATCACATTCAATAACCGCAAACGATCCCGAACCCAAAGTTCCTCTTCCGACAGCTCACCTGCATCATATTTAGTTCTATCTAATTGATCCAACCTCGCCAATTCTTGCAAATGTATATTGTTTTTCATTCTCATTTTTTTCTGATAAAGATACTTGCATTCATTTATACCTTCTTCAATAAGTTGAAACCCTGTCTTTTCCAATATTTTTATGGAAGCGATATTCTCTCTATTACTCCAAGCTACGACTTCCTTTATTTCCTCCTTTTCTTCAATTTCATTAAGCATCGCCTCTACAATCTCTTTTCCAAAACCCTGCCCCCAAAATTCACGACCTATCGAATACCCTATTTCACATTCATTTTTTCTATTTCTATCAGACCTATACATTACACTTCCTATTAGCTCTTTGGTTTGTGCCAACTCAATTGCTTTTCGAATGGTTAGCGTATCTCCCTTGAATACTTCTTTATTTCTTACAAATACTTTTGCATCCTCAATAGTCTCCATAGGCTTACTTCCTCTATATTTCATTGCCTCTTTATCAGAATAAATTTCATACAACTGAACCACATCTTCCATATTTAATTCTCTAAACCTTATTCTGATTGTCATAAGTGCTTGTTCTCTTTTGTATTTCAATGGCGATTAAATTCTCACGAATTCCATATTGTCGTCTAAAACGCATCTTGGATTCAACTCATAAATCCAACAAATCGTCACTGATTATTCTGATTTAACAAACTTAAATACTTCATCTTTAACCTTAAGAAAGTACATCCCAGAGGGTAATTCTGTCAAATTAACCAACGTTACCTTTGAATTTAAAGCACCGCCTAAAACGATTCGCCCTAGTCGATCACAAATTGAATACGAATCCATTTTAGAAAATGAATCAGCCAACTGAATTGATAGCTGATTATTTGCAGGGACTGGATAAATGCTAATATTGGAGTCTTCCTTATCAATCGTTGGAAGATCCACTGTAGAGCAATCGACTCCATCTCTTGGATAATCACAAACTGTTTGCCATGCAATTTCTTGCATAATTGCCGCTTGTTCTGGCGTAGGAAAAACAGTATACAAGCCTCCAAATTCATTGGTCACTTGGTTTGGTAAACCAACTGGAGATACTCCGTGCAGTACAGCATAAACAACACAAGCTATAAAATAATTTCCCCTCAAATCTAAATGATATTCATCACCAAATAAATCAAAGATTGAAGTTAAACCAGGAACTGCACCACTTTCTATATGGTCAGCTAATCGTCCAAGTGCTTGGCCAGCAGGAATAATTAACATAGGATTTGTATGAATTAAATTGACACTATCCGCAATACTTTCCCATTTAGACAGGTCTAAGTCAATTCTATCTCTCCATAGAATGTTACTGCCTGGATCCCAATCACAGGCGGTTCCTCCAGAGCCTGACGTACTCCCATTGCCACTATTCGTGCAGTGCCACGTTTCATAGAGGTAATATTGAATGTTGGGATTGTATTGGTTGGCAAAACTACAGAGGTTATTTGCAATCCCGTAAGTATTACTAAATTGAAGATGGTTCTCTAAAGGCACCGCTTCAGTTAGGACGAAATTTTCATATCCACCCAAGGGTAAGGTTAAGTCCCACTGACTGCCTTGTCCCGTTGTGGGATTTTCCCAGTGCCAAAGCAAATTTGCGCCATTTCCGATATTTGCGTCATAAGAAAAGGTTTCGCCACTCGCCATAGAGAATTTGTTTACCATATTGGGTACGTCAAAGTTTATCAAACTATGCCCTAAAAAAAAGGTTTTATTAGATTGAGCATCAGCATTCAATATGCTAACTAAACATAATAGGCCAATAAAAATAGTCTTCATAGTTTCTTTTTTATATTAACATATCTGATTTCAAACAGTTGCTTAACTTCAATAAAAAATCGTCTTTTATCTTTCGTTTAATTCAAAACTATGCTTTTTTTAAATTATGCCTAAGGGTTAGCACAAACACAATAGCCCCTAAATGGGGCTATTGTGTTTTATACATTGTTGTGTAATCACTCTCTCTTGTTCACTCGTTTCAACGAAAAAGTTTCGCTACTTTCCTAAGTAATTAATCAAATTGACAACAGCAATAAAGAGTTTTGTTACTGTCTACATCCATTTATTTCCTTGAATGAAGTCCGATAGTATTGCCTTCTGTGTCCATTAACATTGAGATAAATCCAAATTCTCCAATCGACATTTTAGATTGAAGCACTTTTCCACCTGCTGCTTCCACACGGTTTTCTTCGGTAACACAATCTTCGGAAGCAAAATAAACAATAGTATTGTTCCCATTTGCAACCCTACCTTCTTTTTCAACCAATGCACCTGTAATATTCAGACCTTCATGGTCAGAAGGAAAAGCGGATTGTTTTCCCCACTCAATTGGAAAATCAACAAGTTTTATGTTGAATACCGTTTCATAGAATTTTTTAGAGCGTGCTAAATCCGATACAGAAATATCAAACCAATTAACTGGATTTACATTTTTCATTTTTAAATTATTTTAAGTTCTGTTACAAAATTATGCTGCAAAGTTGCAACGAATCTGAAACCTAAAATTGTAAAAATGGGACACGACTAATCCTTCGCTTCAAAAATCAAAGACATTTTTAAGTCGTCTCCATAAAATTCTTTGGGTGTCAGTCCTGTGAATTCTTTGAAGTCCTTAATGAAATGTGCTTGGTCATAATACTCATTTTCGTAAGCCAAATCGGTAAGGCTTGTAATTTTTTTTGTTAGCAAAATTTTGAGTGAGGCTTGCAGTCTTATGGTTTTTGACAGTTGTTTCGGGCTTAAGCCAATGGCTGATGAAAACTTACGCAACAATTGCCTACGGTTGATACTGTTTTGTTTAGAAAGCTCATTAACAGAAAGTTGTCCATTAGCTGTCAAAATGGTTTCAACGGTTGATTTTACAATTTGGTCAACAGTTTCTGCACTAGTCAATCGCTTCAATAAAAATGCTTCGATAAGGCTGATTCTTTCAGATGTAGTATTGGCATTCAAGATCTTTTGTTCTATCTCTTGTCCATCTTTTCCAAACAGTTTTTCCAAAGGAATGGCTGTATTTTCCATTTCCTTTATCGGGAAGGTTGCAAAAGGTAAAAATCCGTTTGGGTGAAAGCAAACAAAGAAAGTCCCTGTTTCTCCTGTTGGTTCTACGATATAGGGTCTTGTCAGTTGTCCGATTAAAAGGCATTTCGGCAACATTACACTCTCCCCATTTTCAGTGTAATGTTTGTATAAATCACCATAGTGAAAAATCATTTTCATACAGCCATCAGGAACAATCGTATTTTTTTGGGGTGTTTTTTCTTTCGGGCTTTCCAATGTCCAATAACATTTGACAAGTGCCGCTAAGTCTTCGTGGGGTTCAAATATTTGGGGATGCATTGTATTTTTTATTTTTGAGCAAATTTGGTTTAGGATTCCGCACAATGACCTCAACCTACACGCAGTGGTAACCAGATAGAAGTTATTGCAGCTTTAGCCTTTGCTAACTTTTCGTTTTCTCTCCTCTTTTAATAATGAAAACATTGTAATATCGTAATAATTTTCATTCCAATGCATCCACTGTCTTAAGATTCCTTCTTTCTGAAAACTGAGCTTTGTTAGCAATTTTTCTGACCCGATGTTTCCTAAAGCTACGATTTGCTTTTCTTCTGCTATGGTAAACTTCTTGGGTTTACCTGACCGAAATAGGTCTTTGAAAAACAAGCGTATACCCTTGATGAAATCAGTTTCTGTTTCCAACTCCGATAACTTTTCCTGATTGGAAAGCCAACACGATTTTGCCAAGATTTAACCGTACTCAAGTGAGTACCTAATTCTTGACTAATCACTGAATAGGGTTTTCCTTCATAGCCTAAAAGCAAAATATGAGCACATTTAGACATCTTGAGTATTGTAGTAGGCGCAGTCGCTATTTGATATATAACAGCATTTTCGACATTACTAATGCCTTTGGTATAGAGAGTTTTCTTTCCATGATATTTTTTTAGGTCAAAGAACGTAATTTTCTCTTGATTACTTACGATTTGTTGCACTAACGTCTTCGCATAAATGATTGTGCTGTCCTATCTGGCGACATGACCGATTATGCATTAATAGTTGTTCCAGCATTATTTTATTTTCATTATTCAGCATAAGTCATTTTTTTTTCGCTAAATTCATTTTTTCCGCATTCCTTAATAATTTTAACCCAAGAATTATGAAACAGTTTTTGCTATATTTTTCAGTAATCATCTTTTCCATTTTTATTGGCAGCCAAATTACTGAAGGTGCACTCCTTGTTCCATATTGGCAGTCTTTATCCTCAACTAATTTTTATTCTTATTATAATGAATTTGGTCCTTTTATAGGTCAATTTTATACTGTCTTAACTATTCTTGCAGCTTCAATACCTATTGTCATCTCTATTTATTGTAGGTCAATTAATTCCAATGCACTAAAGTTTGCCCTAATTTCCTCTTTCTTTGCAATACTTTTTGTCTCCTCTTTTTATATCTATTTTAAAGATGCCAATGAGTTGTTTTATCAAGCTGCGCTTAATGATGTTGAGTTAAAAAACGAATTAGTTATTTGGAGCTATTGGCACTGGGGAAGAGTTATTATGGAGTGTCTTTCTTTAGTTTTTTTAATTTTCACCTTGATTAAAATTCAAAATGTCAAGAACAATTAGCTATTTCCTACAAAAGATTTGTTCCTTTAGAACGATACAGCCATTCAGGAATCCTCTTCATCCAATTTCATAAACCTAAAATCATAAGATTAGTAAGGTCATAAAAAAATTTATAAGCTAATGAAAGATAGCAGTTAGTATATAAAGCGTAGCATTCCGAAAGCTGCTATGATTTCATATGCAGCGTTATTTTTTACATCCACAGTGTCCTTTCCCATTCTTTGAAACGTGGTATTACTTTGTATGAATCATCATTCACCTTACGAATATATTGACTTATCCTATGACGAGCCCATTCTTCATTTATTACATTGAACTCCTTATCCATCCGCAATATATTGCAGAAAATAGCTGTAGTTTTTTCCAAATAATCTCCTTCACTAATAATCCATAAAGCATAGTCATCTTTTTCCTCTTTATCAACGCTTTTATAATTAATAAGCGGTGTAGTTTGTAAGTTTCTATTTCCAAGGTCTTTAAAAAATCTCACGACTACATCCCTCCAGTTTTTTCTGTTTTCAGACTGAAGTTTATTTAAAAAAATTGAGAATTGGGATTTGTTATTTAACGATTGAATATATTCCCCTATAAGTTCTGAAGAAGAGAGGTTAGTACCTAACTTTTTGCTGTTATTTTTACGCCCTCCTTCAATGCCTTTATTTCTAAATAATTCTAAAGCAAAAATATTTCCGAGTACATCAGAAGGCTCTAAAATAATATCAATGTTATATTCAGCATCCCATTTTGTTCCAGTAAGGATTGTTCCATTCCCAATATAGAAAGCAAAAAATCTCATGTCGCCTACTGTTTCATAGGGTAATCGCTTACCTATTCTTCCGTCAAATGGTTTCATTCTTTGAATTTTTCTTTGATAACAAATACGAATTTTTCCAAAGCAAGAGCACCTATTACTCTAACAAGCTTCTATACTGCTATTTGTCGCTCGTTCTAAAAATATTTATTTTTCACCAAATTCCCCTAATAAGTTGGCGCAAAAACGGGAGTTAGAACCTTATCTTCCGTTCCTTTGAATTCAATTTCTGGCTTGGTCTCACCAGTTTCTTTCCAATACAAAAAACGGAAACCAGGCTTGGCGACAGCCTTAATCTTTATGGGAATATCCACAAAATAAGTCGCCGTAAATTTGAATGGAACATCTGTTTGGTTTTGGTGAAGAACGACTTTTCCATTTGTTTTTTCATCAAAATTTAAAGTCAATTGGAACAAATCACCCAAATCTAAAACCGTTCGGTAATGCTCGATAATGTAATGTCTACGATCCTTAAAAAAGGATTTGTATTGACCAATAAAGTCTTTCCATTTGGAAATTGAACCGCCAGAAGGCACTCCATAACCAAATTTAGGATAATCGGGATTCCATTTGTCCAGATGTTGCTGCATTTCTGGTTCAAGCATTGCTTGAAGGCTGTCCGTTATCGGATTTACACGGTCAGGGTGAAACAATAAGTCCCGAAAAGTCATGGTTCTTTGAATGAACTCCGCTTTGAAATCTGGATTGGGCACTAAATTTCGAAACAGCAGAGTGCTTTTCACGGGAGCTGGCCAAATCACATATGGGTCATCATTCATGCTGTATAAGAGTGTATTCTGCCACGGAGTCGCCAAAACGTAATTAGTCGTTTGGTCGGTATCGTACAACATCCACCGAAATTTACCACCGTCACGGTTGCGCCAAACCCGAACATTGTTATCTGGCCAATCATAATTAGCCAAATAAATTTGAACGATTTGATAATTGAGATATTGATTGATATCCATCCAATTATGAACAGTTTCATAATTCTTAGAGATTTTCATATCATTGGAAGCCACATAATCTAATAATGATTGCATGGCATCATAATCACCGTCTCGGACATCAGCCCACCTCCCACTCGGGTTAACGATAAAATCCAAATTATCGGCATCAACGCCGTGATGTGATTCGACATAATCATGATTAAAAAATTCTCGCAAGCCGTAAATCCCCCAATATTCGCCATTGAGATAAACTCGAACAGGGCGATATGCCATCAAATCGAAATCAACAGTATTGTAAAGCAAGGTTTGGTTGACACCATCCCGAAAAAGCATTTGTTGCCAATCATTGCCGCTTGCTCGGATTTTTATGCGGCGAAACTTATCAATGTCCAATCCAGGAAAAACCTGGTAATCAATTTTTTCGTCACCATACGTTCCGTTTCGCAAGAAGAAATTCAGACCTTTCGCTTTTTTTTTTTTTTTTCGTCCACCGCCAATCTTTATGCCTACATTGACCTGAAATCCCTTTGTTCCGTTTGCCTCATAAAAGGCAATATTTCCTGAGCGTTCCCAATCCTGAAGAAAATTATTTTCCGAGTATTTCCAGTAATTATCGGGTCTTCTTGCATCGCTCTTGGCTCCAAGCACATAAATACCTTTTTTGTCACTCCAAAGATTTTCGGGTTCAGTTTGAACGCTGATAATTGGGAGGCTTGAATTGGAATTCAAAATATAGGTTTCAATCGTAGTTTGGGGACTCCAAAAACCATTTTTAAAAGCTTTTGCACAGATGATTTTAGTAGAATTGACAGAGATTGGTGCGGAATATTCTAAATCATTGGGTGTTGGTATGCTTCCATCAGTTGTATAAAAAATCTTCGCCCCTCGATTTGAGGTGGTCATTTCCAAAGTTAAAGTCGAATAAATGCCACCTGGTTTGGAAAAAATGACTGGCGAATCTAGGAACTGATGTTTTTCGTTATTCGATTCATTAGGACTGACTTCTCCAAAGAAAACCCAATTATCACTGCCGTCTGTTTCTCTTCCATAAGAGGCTTTGAAAGGTGTTTTTGGAAATTGAACTTCATCCAAAACCTGCAAATCACCATTCAGTTCCTGACTGATTACCAAATATTCGCCGCTGCCCTTTAGCTTAAAATCGGCGTGATTACCACCCTGCTCCGTATCCTTATCCGCCCAAATGATGCTGAAACCGCCTGAAGGAATCGAAATAGGAATAGATACCTGCCATTTTTTCAAATCAGAAGGGTCATCTGTCAAGTATAACCCCTTCAACAAAATCGAGTCATCGCTACCGTTGTAAATTTCAACCCAATCTTCTGTTTCGCCAAATTCATCCATCTGAGGACCGTTTGCAGGCACAATTTCATTGATAAACACATTTTTATACAAACCATTTGCATGTGTTGAATCCGCCATTCGTCCTTCCTCATCAGCCGTATGGCTTTCGAGTGTTTCAGTGATTTTAAATTCAAGCCAATCAGTACTCTTATTGGCTTGGAGGAAAATCAGCATCAAAAGAGAGAAAATTATTGAAAGAAAAATAGTTAGAGCCTTTGTCTGCATAAGCTGGTGCATTAGTCGATAAAGGTAGAGAAATACTAAAGTTATTTTCCCTATTGCGACTATATTTTAGTTCCCAATCCCCGATCAATAATATTTATCTTCTTCCCATCGAATAGGTTAGATAAGATCGGCATGATATAAGCAGATCTGTTTAGTGCGTTTGTTTGAACTATTTTTGATTGTTCTATTTTTATAATCTCTTTTTGATTCTCTAAACAGAACTCCTTGAATAATGTAAAAGGTAATTGCTTTTTGTATTCCTTTGTGATTGAAGGATAATAGTTACAATAGTCCGTGCAAAATTTAGTTTTTTCAAAATATTTAGATTTCTAAATTTTATAAAAACCTATTAATCAAAAATCTGCCGAAAATATAGGCTCGCACATTGACTGCTTATATTACTCAAACCCACCCCAACCCTTCCAAGGAGGGGAATCTCTTATATAGTGAAGAAATCCCCTCTTGTGACCGCTTGTGCCGAAACCTCGG
>JBGCDY010000615.1:0-5565 GCA_045105835.1 Chitinophagales bacterium | reverse complement strand
AAATCTTTCAAAACAAAAAACTATTTGTATTTTTGTAGATTAAAATATAATTAAGGACATGTCCAATATCTTCGAACATTTTAAGCGCAAAAATCAACTTGATTTTCGCACCCAAAAGCCCAAAAACATCTTTTTCCAACTGGATTTTGATGAGTTTGGCGCGTTTATTTTTGTCACTGATAGCAAAGGGAAAGAAGTCAGTGTCAATTATTTGAATTATAGTGGTGCAGTGCGTAGTGTATTGCGTTCGATTGAAAACATTCGAGAAAAAGGTGCTTTTGTCATCGACTGGGAAAAACCTTCGGATAAAATATATCTCGCTGAACACGAATTCCTTTTGTGGCAGCTCAAGCATTGCAATAACTTTTTGGACCATCGAAAAAAAACGATTCAGTTTCAACCTGAGAAGGCGGTGGTCAATATTCAGATTCAAACCCTCGAAAAGGCTTCAGATTCAAAATTGACCGATAAGGTCGAAAAATGGTACGATACAGATGTCGTATTACGAGCAGGAGGAGAAATGTATGATGGTTTTCAGATGTTGACCGAAGAAATGGCTTTGGTGGATGCGAAGCTTTTTGAAGTACAATCCTTGGGCAGCAATTTTGGGCAGCTGGGTTATTTTGAGAGTGAAATTCGGGCAGAAGACATCAACAAATTTTTATCTCTCCTCTACTCCCACCTCGACAATGTAGAAATATTGTTTGAGGGCTACCAAGCCAAAATCAATCCCGAAGCCATTGAAGCACAGTCTGCTTTGGTTTTTGAGAAAATCGACCTGGATGAGGCATTGTATATGCGGGTGACGCAAACTTTGCCGAATATGGAAGTGGAATTTTTGGAACAATTTGACTTGCATCGCATTGCAGAACTCAATGAAATAGAACAATCTATCAACATTCGATACATTGAGCGTCAGCCCTTGGAGGATGTCGTCAAGCGCATCAACAAAGTGCTTTCAGCTTATTTACCCAAGAAGAAAAAAGGCAACGATACACAAATTGTATTGGAGGGCAGTTTGTTCATCATTCCCAAAGATGTAGCGAGTGGATTTTTGTACCATGAGTTGCCCAAACTTCTGACCGACTTCAATATTTATGGTGCAGAGAAGTTGAAGTCCTACAAGATTGCGCCCATGCAGCCGACCTTGAATCTATCCTTGAATCATGGGATTGATTTCTTGGAAGGAGATGCGAGTTTGGATTTTGAAGGCGAGCTGATTGGCTTATTTGATGTCATCACCCAATACAACAAGCAAAAATATGTGCTGTTGAGTGATGGAACACATGCGGTAGTGAATGGGGAATACATCCAAAAACTGCAACGCATTTTCCGCAAGAAGAAAAAAGGTGTAGAATTGTCCTTCTTTGATTTGCCTTTTGTGGAAGAGTTGATTGATGAAAAGGTGGCTAAAAAGACCTTCAAAAAATCCCGTGCTATTTTTGAAGGCTTCAATAAACTGGCTTCAAAACGCACCAAGCTACCTAAGGTAAATGCAACTCTTCGTCCTTATCAAAAACAGGGCTTCAAGTGGCTTAACTATTTGTATGAGAACAATTTGGGAGGTTGTTTGGCAGATGATATGGGATTGGGCAAGACCCTGCAAGCCATTGCCATGTTGGTAAAAGTTTATACTACAAAAGAAGAAGAAGTACTGCCCACCTTGATTGTGATGCCCCGTAGTTTGCTCTTCAATTGGAACAATGAAGTCCAAAAATTTGCGCCTCAATTGACCACTCATACCTACTATGGTCCCAATCGAATGTTGGGGCAAGCATTGAAGTCTCAATTAATTTTCACGACCTATGCCATTGCTCGAAACGACATTGAGGCATTGAAGGAAGAGGAGTTTGAATATGTGATTTTGGACGAATCCCAAAACATCAAAAACATCAATGCCCAAACGACCAAGGCGATTATGCTCTTGAATGCAAAACACCGCATGGCTTTGAGTGGTACACCGATTGAAAATCATTTGGGAGAACTGTATTCCCTGTTTCGGTTTTTGAATCCTTCAATGTTTGGAACGGTCAATATGTTCAACCAAAACTATGCGACTCCGATTCAAAAAAACAATGACCCTGATGTGATTCAGGAACTTCGCCGAAAAATTTACCCCTTTGTATTGCGGCGCTTGAAGAAAGATGTATTGAAGGATTTGCCCGACAAAATTGAGCAAGTCTTGTATGTGGATATGACGAAGGAGCAAAAGAAGCTTTATGAACAACGTCGAAATTTTTACCAAAATGCCATCAAAAGCCAGATTGCTCAAAAAGGCTTGCAGCAAACCCGTTTTTTCATCTTCCAGGCATTGAATGAGTTGCGCCAAATTGCATCCATTCCCGAAGCCCAAAGCGACGGCAAAATCTTATCTCCCAAGCGAGAAATGCTGCAAGAGCAAGTCTTGGATGCGATTGCGAATGGGCACAAGATTTTGATTTTTGTGAATTTCTTGGCAGCCATTGAATTGATTGGAGAACAGTTGGACCATGCAGGAATTGATTTTGTGAGCATGACGGGTTCGACTCGTGACCGCCAAACCCTTGTGAATCGCTTCCAAAACGACCCGAATTGCAGGGTATTTTTGATGACTTTGAAAACTGGAGGAACGGGCTTGAATTTGACAGCTGCGGATACCGTATTTATTTTTGACCCTTGGTGGAATGGAGCGGCTGAGACACAAGCCATTGATAGGGCGCATCGAATGGGACAGGTAAACAAGGTATTGGCTTACAAGATGATTACACAGGGCAGTATTGAAGAAAAAATACTTTTATTGCAGGAGAAGAAAAAGGAGTTGTTTGACAATGTTATTTCAGCAGATACAGGAGCAATGAAGTCACTTTCAGAAGAGGATATTAGCTTTATTTTGGGCTAAAATGAGTTATTGAAGAACCTTAGTTTTTTTGTTTTCCTGTTTTTGATAAATAAAGGCAATGCACAACTTACAATTATTAGACGATTTTCATACCGAAATAGACGAAACCTTCAACAAGACTGATTTGAAGAAGGCAATCCTCCCTATAATTCGCCCTTTTTTGCTTCAAAACGAAGAGCTTTGTATGGAGCACGGGGCTTCTTATAGCCTTTACAGTCAGCTTCCTGGTTTGAATACCACAAAACCAAACTTGGTCAAAATCTATTGCCTACCTTTTTTGACCGAAAAATTATTAGAGGCATTCCGAGCATACATTCCCAGTGAAGTGAGGTCTATCATGGACGCATTGGTATGGCAGGAGCATATAGAAGAAAAAGAGATTAAAAAGCAATTTGAGGTTGAAATAGCTGAGGAAGGTCAAAACTCTTGGGGCTCTCCTACCCAAACGCTCAAAAAAGAATATGCTTTTTTTCAATCAGACAGCAAACATATTTGGAAAGAAAGAAAGGATATTTACACACTTTCATTACCTCCAATCATGCGGAGATATTTGATGCATATTTATCCCAAACCCAAGCACTACGACATTCACCCAACAAAGCCTGAATCGACTTCCTTTACTTACGATGGTGAAAAAGATATTTTTCTGGAATTACCTCGATTGATGGTCTATTACAAGCAAGGAAACATTGCTTTAACAGCAAAAGACCGTCCCACAGTGAGCAGTGTCAACAAGATGCAAAAAACCTTAAACCTCAATGATTTTTTTGGAGGAACAAAAAATAAATACTTAAAAAACATTCGCTCCAATGCCTTAATCACCATGCTGACACTCAGCAAAAAAATGAAGGGAGAAAACGATGATGAGTTTTTTTTGAAGCGCTTGTTTCACCTATACCGAGAACAAACAAGTTTTTACAGCTTTCCCATACTGCATACAACCATTAAAGGCACAGGGCATATGGATACACATTGGGACTTAAAGAATGTTGAACCCGAAATATTCAAGCTCCTTCAAAATTTGCCGCAAAACGAATGGGTGAGTTATCAAAACATTGAAGATTATGCGAGCTATCGAATGTTGCCAATCCAACCTGTTAGTGTAAGACTCGCAGAACAGCGTCTTTATTTCTCCATCAAATTTGAAACGGGTTCTCCAGAAAAACACTATGTCAAGAAAAACACTTTTTCTAAAGAAGTAACCCACCCTTTTCTCAAAGGAAGTTTCTTTATGTTTGCCGCTTTTGGTCTGGTAGAAATTGCTTACAACGCACCCGATACGGACCAAATAGGTGGCACTTGTTTTTCGCCCTATGATGGGCTTCAATATGTGCGATTGACGGATTTGGGGGCTTATGTTTTGGGGAAAACGAAGGAGTATACAAAACCCATTAATGTTCAGAAAGTACCCTTGATCTTGTCCAAAGACTCATTGATGATTCTTTCAGACGAAACAGATTCAACTGCCGATATTTTACTGCAAAATTATACCCAAAGAGTAGGGGCAAATCGCTACCAAACCGATGCCGCTATTTTCCTAAAAAACTGCAAGAGTAAAACGGATTTGCAAAACAAAATCAGTTTGTTCAAACAAACGGTAACCGACAAACTCCCTCCAAATTGGAATGCTTTTTTTGAAGGCTTATTGGCAAATATCAATCCTTTGAAAAAGGTGACAAATAGTTATCTTTTGATGCAAATTCCTGCGGATAATAAAGAATTGGTGCGTTTGATTGCCCAAGATGCCATCTTAAAAAAATATGTATTGAAGGCTGAAAATTTCCATATTCTGGTAAAGAAAACCGATTTGGTAAAATTCAAGAACAGACTAAAAGAATTTGGTTTTTTGCTGACCTGATCTATTTACAACCAAAACTATCCACACTTTGAGAATATCCAGCGAATTATTTGATGCGATTGATCATACTTATACAAAAAAGGAAATCGAACAAGGATTGAAGTTCTTTATATTCGATTTCCTACAGCAAAAAAAGGATTTTTGTCTGAACGAAGGAGTAGACGAATCTACTTATAGAACCGTTTCACGAGGAAGTATCAGCAAAAAAAAACTGATTGAAGCCTGTTGTGTTCCCTTCTCTAAAAAATCTATTTTCATAGCATTCAGAAATTTTCTGCCTTTAGAAATCAGTGCTTTGATGGATGAATTGGCATGGGTAGATATGCTGAGTGAAGAAGAAATCAAGGGTAGGTTTGGCATTGAAATCATGGAAACGCCCAAAGAAGAAGTTCATTACTATTACAATGAAAGGACATTCAAAGAACAATATCATTTTTTTGCAGCAAAACGAATTGGTTGGAGAGGCTCTTATTGCATTTTCTTTCCGCCTGTTTTCCGAAAAAAACTGGGTAACCTATATGGAAGACCCAGAAATTCTGATTTTCACCCAGTAGAATTGGGGCAAACGGATTTTGTATATCAACAAGGGGAGAAAAGTATTTTTTTAGAACTTCCAAGGTTGAAAGCCTTTTTTGGGCAAGGGAATATCAAGCTGACCAAACAAAGAAAACCCATGCTCAGTTCCTTGGGCAAAATGCAGAAAGGCTTAGATTTGCGAGAGTTTTTTGAAGATACAAAAGATAGGGTATTGAAAAATATTCGCACCAATGCTCTTGCGGGTCTATTGATAGAGTCGGGAAGTTTTTTGTACCTAAAAGAACATCCCGTT